>JAEEJH010000020.1 GCA_016281775.1 Clostridiales bacterium
ATTTAGCTGCGAGCGTAAGCGAGCAATTTAGCTTTTTTAAAGTACTTCAAAAATAAAAACGGTTTTTGATCAGAATAAAAAACAATCCGCTATGACACTTTCTACCGTTAAAAGATATCATAGCGGTTTTATTTTTTATTTACATGATTTCCTCTTTCCCGGGCGTTTTTGATTTCATTTATAAAAACATTGACAACGACCGAATTATATGATATAATAAGATGAAATAATATTTTCAGAGGTCATTATGTACGACAGAAGCAAAATAAGGAACTTCAGCATCATAGCTCATATAGATCACGGCAAGTCGACTCTTGCGGACAGACTGCTGCAGATAACGCGTACGGTATCGGACCGCGATATGGAAGAACAGCTGCTCGACAATATGGATATCGAGCGCGAGCGCGGCATAACGATAAAAGCCCGCGCTGTCCGGCTCGACTATACCGCGCCTGACGGTGAAGAATACATTTTAAACCTTATCGACACTCCCGGGCACGTCGACTTCAACTACGAAGTATCGAGATCTCTTAACGCCTGCGAAGGCGCGGTCCTGGTCGTCGACGCGACGCAGGGCGTTGAGGCGCAGACCATGGCCAACGCCTATCTCGCCGTCGATAACGGGCTTGAGGTCGTACCGGTCATAAACAAGATAGATCTGCCCGCGGCGATGCCCGAGCGCGTCAAACACGAGATCGAAGACACGATAGGCATACCCGCGCTCGACGCGCCCGAGATTTCGGCGAAGAACGGCGTAAATATTCAAGAGGTGCTTGACCGCATCGTCTCCGATATCCCCGCGCCGAAAGGCGACGAGAACGCGCCGCTCAAATGTCTTATTTTCGATTCTTATTACGATTCTTACCTCGGCGTCGTCGTTTACGTGCGCGTTATCGACGGCTCGCTGCGCGCCGGAGAGCGCATAAGGATGATGGCTACCGGCGCGGAATTCGACGTAGTCAACGTCGGTTACATGGAGCCGTTCGGCCTTTCTCCGTCCGACTGCATACGAGCGGGCGAAGTCGGCTACATCACGGCGAGCATCAAAAATATCGGCGATACGCTCGTCGGCGACACGGTGACGAGCGCTGCCAAGCCGACCGACACGCCGTTCCCGGGCTTCAAAAAATGCGTGCCGATGGTCTTCTCGGGCATTTACCCCGCTGACGGCGCGAAATATCAGGATCTGAAAGAAGCAATACTCAAGCTACAGTTGAACGACGCCGCGCTCACTTTCGAGCCGGAGACGTCAGCGGCTCTCGGCTTCGGCTTCCGCTGCGGATTTCTCGGTCTGCTCCACATGGACATCATTCAGGAGCGTCTCGAGCGCGAGTTCAACCTCGACATAGTCACGACCGCCCCGAGCGTCATTTACAAAGTCGTACTGAAAAGCGGTCAGGAGCTTATGATAGACAACCCGCTGAATTATCCGCCGTCGGATCAGATCGAATACGCCTGCGAGCCGATGGTCAAAGCGACCGTGCTTACGCCGAAGGCGTATATCGGCGCGGTGAATTCGCTCTGCCAGGACCGCCGCGGCGAATTCGTGACGATGAACTATCTCGATACGGAACGCGTCGAGATACATTACAGACTGCCGTTGAACGAGATCATTTACGACTTTTTTGACTCGTTAAAGAGCAGAAGCCGCGGTTACGCGTCGCTCGATTACGAGCTCGACGGCTACGACGAAAGCCGCCTCGTGAAGCTCGATATACTCCTGAACGGCGAAGTCATCGACGCGCTCACGTTCATCATCCACACCGACAAAGCGTACGGCAGAGCGCGCAAGATGGTCGAAAAGCTCAAAGAAAACATACCGCGCCAGCTGTTTGAAATACCCGTTCAGGCGGCTATCGGCGGTAAGATAATCGCGCGCGAGACGGTCAAGGCGATGCGCAAGGACGTTCTCGCCAAATGCTACGGCGGCGACATCACGCGTAAGAAAAAACTGCTCGAAAAGCAGAAAGAGGGCAAGAAACGTATGCGTACGTTCGGTTCGGTAGAGGTGCCGTCCGAAGCGTTTATGGCGGTGCTCAAGCTCGATGAATAACGGCGTTTCGCTCTACATCCACATACCGTACTGCAAAAGCAAATGCGGTTACTGCGATTTCTGCTCGTCGCCGGAAACGTCGACCGCCGAAGCGTACGTCAAAGAACTGAAAAAGCGGCTGATATCGCGCTCTTCTTTTGTAAAGACGAACGTGCCTACCGTATATTTCGGCGGCGGTACGCCGACCGTGATCGGCGCGGAGGCGCTCTGCGGTCTGCTGCAAGTCATAAAAGATCGTTACGATTTGGATAAAGACTGCGAGATAACGGTTGAGGCGAATCCCGGTACCGTGAACGAAAAAGAGCTTTCTCTTCTACGCGTCGCCGGTTTCAACCGTATCTCCGCAGGTTTGCAGACGGCAAACGAAACGGAGCTTATTATGCTCGGGCGCACGTCTCACATGGTATCGGACGGCGAGCGGCTCGTGTCGGACGCGAGAGACGCGGGATTTGAAAACATAAATCTCGATTTAATGTACGGCATACCAGGCCAGACGACCGGCTCGTTTGAAGAAAGCGTCGCTTTCGTCGCTTCTCTTCACCCCGAACACATTTCGTCATACGCGCTGAAGCTCGAAGAGGGGACGCCGTTATACGAAAAGCGCGGCGCGCTCGATCTGCCGGACGACGATACGGTCGCCGATATGTATCTGCTTTTGAACCGCAGACTCAAAGAATACGGTTACGTCAGATACGAGATAAGCAATTTTTCAAAACCCGGTTATGAGAGCCGCCATAATCTGCGATACTGGCAGGGCGGCGACTATCTCGGTTTCGGAGTGTCGGCGGCTTCGCTGTATCGCAGAGAACGGTATCTGCAGTCTTCCGACATGAACGCGTTTTTGTCGGGCGAAGCGCCGGACGTTGTCGAGACGCTCGATGATGACGGAGTAAGGCTTGAATACATAATGCTTCATCTGCGCCTCGCGTACGGCGTGCAGAAGCGTGAATTTGCCGACAGATTCGGGCTCGATTTCGATCTGATCTATAAAAACAAGATACGAAAATACGTTTCCGGCGGATTTGCCGTCAACACGGACGGGAGTTTTTATCTGACCGAAAAAGGTCTGCTCGTCTCGAACAGTATCATTGCCGATTTTATTTATTGAAAGGAGCGGCGGATGAAAAAGATCGCCATAATACTGATAATAATCCTTACCGCCGCTTTGTATTCCTGTAACGGCGCCGACTCCGTTACGACCGGGGCGGATATTCCGACGGTCCCGGTCACCGCGGCGGAAAGCGGCGGCACCGAGACAGCCGGCGGAAATGAAGAGGTCACGTACGGCGACGAATGGCAGTTCGCCGCGCTCGACAGGCAGATACTCGCGGAAGACGAGCACTGGTCTGTCACCGGCAGCGGCTTCGCTTACAAAGACGGCTGTCTCGGCATATCGGGCAGCGGATACTTCGATATTGCCAGCCTCACACCGATCGGCGACGAGGAAAATTATATCTTCGAATTCGAATATCTCGCAAAATCCGATTCCCGCGTCGCGGCGGGGCTGAATCTGCTCGGCATAGACAGCCTGCCGGGAAGCGGTGTCCCGGGGATCTGGCTCATTTTCGACGATTCATCCGTATCGGCATTTTCGGCCAATAAGATCGATATCGGAAAGAAAGAAGGTTTTCGCAGGGTATCTATCCTGGTCGATCAGTCGTCGCAAACCGTTAAGATCAGCGCAGACGGTGAGCTGTGCGCAAAAGTGAAGTACGAAGGAGACGGAGAAACAACAAAACTGCATGTATATGACGCCGACGGGAACGATAAATACCAAGTCACGCTTTACGCTCCGCTTTACGCAGGCGGCAGTATAAAACTGCACTCGGCAAAGGACTGCTCGGTTTACATAAAGAACATTGCTTTCAAAACGTTTTGAGGGATGATCATGAAAAAGATAGAAATACTTGATTCGACGCTGCGCGACGGCGTACAGGGCGAGGGGGTCTCCCTCTCGGTCGAAGACAAGATCAAAATAACGAAAGTGCTCGACGACTTTCATATCGACTATATCGAAGCCGGCTTTCCGTCGTCGAACCCGAAAGACGCGGAATATTTTGAGAAGATGAAAGGCGTGAAGCTTTGCCATGCGAAACTCGCCGCGTTTTCTTCGACCGTGCATCCCGGGCAGGAGCCGGAGGATTCCGAACCGATAAAGAAGCTGATCGAAGCCGGTACGCCGGCGGTAGTGGTCTTCGGCAAAGCCGCCGCGGACCAGGTCGAACAGGTACTGCGGATAAGCCTTGAACAAAATCTCGAGATAATCTCAAAAACCGTAAAATATCTCAAATCGAAGGGCAAAGAGGTCATTTTCGACGCTGAGCATTTCTACAAAGGATACAAAAACGACAGTAATTACGCGCTCTCCGTACTGAGGTGCGCCTGCGGCGCCGGCGCGGACGTGCTCTGCCTCTGCGACACTACCGGCGACACGATGCCGAAAGAGGCGGAAGAGATCACGGCGGCGGCGATAAAAGCCTTTCCGACCAAACGCATAGGCGTGCATTTTCACGACGACACGGGCTTAGCCGTCGCCGATTCGATAATAGCCGCCGAATGCGGCGCAAGCCAGATACAGGGCACGTTTCTCGGTTTCGGCGAGCGGTGCGGCAACGCCGATCTGTCGGTGATAATCCCCGATCTGCATTTCAAGCTCGGTTATGAGTTCGGCGCGGATATGCGAATGCTCAAAAATTCCGCAAACGCTATATCGGAGATATCGAACACGAGAATAAGCAACAACAAGCCTTACATAGGCAAAAGCGCGTTCAAACACAAGGCGGGCATGCACATCGACGCGGTCAAAAAATACCCTGCGTCGTTTGAACACATCGATCCTTCCGAGGTCGGAGCGGAAAGGCAGTTTCTGCTCTCCGAGATATCGGGCAGAAACACTCTGCTCGACCGCGTGCGGGAGATAATACCGGGTGCTGAAAAAGACTCGCCGGAGCTTGCGCTCGCTCTGAACGCCTTGAAAGAAAAGGAATATTTCGGCTACCACTATGAAGCCGCCGAGGCATCGCTTCGCTTACTGCTCCGCAAGGTGTTTTACCGCTACGAGCCGCATTTCAACGTCTCGCTTTATAAGACGACCGACGATTTTCCGTCAGCTAACGGCGAGCTGACGTCGTGCTCGGTCGTGCAGATCGAGGTCGGCGGCAGGACCGAAATGGCTACCTCGCTCGGCAACGGCCCGGTAAACGCGCTCGATAACGCGCTTCGCCGCGCGCTGAGAGTATTCTATCCGGTGATAGACGAAATGTCGCTATCTGATTTCAAGGTGCGCGTCATAGATTCAACGACGACGACCGCCGCAAAGGTGCGCGTGCTCATAGAATCGACCGATAATAAAGAGACGTGGACCACTGTCGGCGTATCGTGCGACATAATCGACGCGTGCCTTCAGGCGCTGATCGACAGCTTTGAATATAAATTGTTAAAATCGAATAAAACCACTTGAAAAATCAAAAAAAAGGTGTATAATATATTTTATAAAGGATCTATGGAGGGTAATTAAATGTCGGAAAAAGATAAGACAATAACTTTTTCGCTCGTACACGAAAAAGAAAAAGAGATGAAAGAAATCCTTACGCAGGTCTATCTTGCGTTAAAGGAAAAGGGATATAATCCCATCAACCAGATAGTCGGCTATATCCTCTCCGAGGATCCGACGTATATCACCAACTATAAGAACGCCCGCGGACTGATAAGAAAGATCGACCGCGACGAGCTTCTGAACACGCTTGTGAGAGAATATCTCAAGACCGAAAAGAAATAATAAACCGTTTCATACCGCAAAAAAAGCAGCCAAACGTAGAGGCAACATAAAGAAAAAACAAACCCACCTTGACATCTTTCTGTTCCGGAAAGTGTCATAGTGGGTTATTTTCTTTCAGTAAAGTTATTACGCTTAATAATTTGGAATTTATTAAGCTGAATTGCCGCTTCGCGGCAGCTAAATTATACGCCTGTCGGCGTATAGCTGAATTGAAGCCTCACGGCTTCAGCTAAATTAAATTCGCCTATAAGCTCGGCGAAGCCGAATTCAGCTTGCGAAGCAAATTTAGCCGGGCAGTGCCCGATTCAGCTCGCCGGAAACGGCGAATTTAGCTGGGGCGTCTTCCTTACGGAGGACGCCCCAACCGACTGCTTTTTCATTTTCGCGCGCCCCGCGATCTTTTGAGATCGCGGGAGGGGATAAAGGGGGTTCGGGGGTCATGAGGGGCGGGAGACCCCCGAAAACCGGTAAACGGATAGGCGGCCGCGCGCATACCGGGAGCATATATTCCGGCAGCGAGGCAGAAAAACTCCGGTCGCTTAACTACAAATTAAAAAAAATTCGTTTTACCCCTTGACAATTTGATATTTTAGTGATATTATAGTCAAGTACCTTTTGAGGGTATAAGCGCCATTAGCTCAGTGGATAGAGTGCCCGGCTACGAACCGGTAGGTCGCAGGTTCGAATCCCGCATGGCGCGCCAAAACAAAAGAGACGCTTATGCGTCTCTTTTGTTTTGGCAGTTTACTATATCTGCGGGATTCGAACCAGCGTTAAGAAAACGCTCCGGGGGAGCGTTTTTAGCGGTGACCGAAGAATTTTGCAAAGCATAGCGAAACAAGTCTGCACAAATTGCTTTGCAAAATTCAAGAAGAATCCCGCGGCGCCTTCCACAACTAAATCCTGCGGCTCCATCCGCCGTATGCTTATCTCCTCAATAACCACATCAAAAGAAAGAGATTTAAAATGAACAATAACAGAAATATTATGATATCCTCGCTGAAAGAATATGTTTTTCCTCTTTTGCGTGAAAATGGTTATACGGGTTCATATCCGCATTTCCATAAAATTGAAAACGACAGCATAGATTTAATATCTTTTCAAACAGATAAATACGGCGGCGCTTTCCGTGTCGAAGTATCAGCCGCTTTTCCGGAAAGCGAAAACAAAAACTATACTTTATACGGTGATATGACCGAAAAAACGCTTGACGTAACGGCAACGAACAAAAGATATCGGCTGCCCGGAATGTACGACGGCAAATTCTATTATACTGACGTTTACAAAAAGAGAACGTTGTTTTTCGGTACATTATATACAAACGTTCCCGCAAATGAAAAAGTTACCGATCTCAAAGGTTTCAAACTCATACGGCCGTTTAACGAAAACACCGCAAAACTTGTTTGCGAAGAACTTAACAGACAGCTTGAAAAAGCTTTCGCATGGCTTGAAAAATATAAACGTAAGCGCTGAAATCGCAAATTCGGCGACAAAACTCTCCGGTCCGTTCCTAATAAAATATCTATGATTATTTTCATTTTTTTGTCAATCGCCAAACGGTGTGTTTACTTGCCGTTGAGTATATGATACAATATACTCAACAACAAAAAAGGAGAAAAAAACTATGAATATCGGACAAAATATAGCAAATTTCAGAAAAGAAAAACACATAACGCAGGAGCAGCTCGGCGAAGCCGTGGGCGTAACGAACCGCACCGTTTCAAAATGGGAATCGGGCGTATCATCGCCCGGGATCGATCTCATCCCCACAATAGCGTCCGCTCTCGGAATAACGCTCGATCAGCTTTTCGGTATCGAGAAAAAGGAAAATACGACTGATATTTCACAAATAATAAAAGAAACGGTTTCTTCTTCCGTTAAAAAGTATCTTGAAGAATATTTACCGGACATAATAGAAGAAACGCTTGATGATCTTTTGCAGAATTATAGGAATTCACCCGAGCCGAAAGACGGTTATTCGCTTCTGGTCGTATCACGTGACAAGTCGAAAGTTTGCCGTTTTTACGGTGAGGGACAACTGGCAGGACCGTTTACATTCAATAATAAACCTGAACACTACAGTATCAATATTCCGGCTCGTGGCGGAAACGTGTTTATCTCTGATTATGACACCAAAGAAGAAGCTGCCGAAGCTTTGAAAGCGATTTTCGACGCTTATAACGCTCGTTATACAAAAATAGAATTGTAAGCCGTTATACAGCGTTTTCAGCGGTGACCGAAGAATTTTGCAAGGCACACGGAACGAAGTCTGCACTTATGCCTTGCAAAATTCAAGAAGAATCCCGCGGAAGCGCTGTAAGCAATTTTCAAAGCTTATACGGCGCGGTATACAAAAATAGAATTGTGACCCTGTCTGAAACGTGATAACGCAGAAGGGACGGAGAAAAAATGAAAACAATAAAAAAATACATATACCCGATCATCATATTTACCATATTTGAAGCCGTCGCTATAACGCTGTGGCTTACGAAGAACAATTTGTTTTACCTTTTCAATTTCAGCTATATAGGGATCTCGATCTCTCTCGGCGTCGTCCTCTTTATAAAGAAATACAAATACGCGAGACGGATTGTTCAGCTGCTCGTGGGGCTTTATATGCTCGTATATCTCGGTCTTATCTGCAACGAAAATATGCAGATAGAGGGATTCTGGTATTATCTTTTCACGGGCGTGTTCGAAGCGGCGACGATCCATTACGCGGTTGCGAAAATATTCGGTCCGCTGATATTCGGGCGCGGCTGGTGCGGATACGCGTGCTGGACGGCGATGGTGCTCGATTTTCTTCCCTATAAAGTCCCGTCGCAGCCGCGAAAAAAGCTCGGATGGATCAGATACGTAACGTTTGCATTATCATTTATCTTTGTTGCGGCGCTGTTCTTATCAAAGGTCGGCGGCATCGAGCGGATCATGTTCTGGGCGTTTATAATCGGCAACGTCGTGTATTACGCGGTCGGGATCGCGCTTGCGTTCATATTCAAAGACAACCGGGCTTTCTGTAAATATATATGCCCGATAACCGTGTTTTTGAAGCCGATGAGTTATTTTTCGCTGATACGGATAAAATGCAAAAAAGACAAATGCGTAAACTGCGGAAAATGCAAACGCGTCTGCCCGATGGACGTCGACGTGACGGACAATTCGAGAAAGAGAGCAAACGGCACCGAATGTATTCTGTGTATGGAATGCGTCAAAAACTGCCCCAAAGACGCGCTGTAACGGTTCAACCTGATCTATTCGAAAACATCTTGACAATAGTCCGTTTTTTGGCTAATCTAAAGTTGTACTTCAGATCAGTCGAAAATTGCTGCCCGTATTCATATTCAAACTGTTAACCAAAGAGGAGACTCTTATGCCGATCCCGAATTATCTTAAAGATATAGCTTTTAACGAACGCAAAAAAGGCGATTTCACCGCATTCGATATAAAATGTAACTGCGGATGCAGTTCATTTTACGCATACGAATCTTATCTTGACAAATACGAAAAGAAAGCGTGCGAACCGCATCAAAAGGCTCTTGAAGAAGTGTATCGCTGTAACGGCTCATTTAAGTGTACGGTCGACAGCGACGGTACCGTTCATTATTATAAATCAGGGCCGCTGTATGAAATAACAAAAAAGCCGGTCAAAGAATTCATCGTTCCCCCGGCGCCTTTTTACAGTTCTGTTGTCGTTTTCAAAATAAAATGCAGCGAATGCGGAACCGAATATACGGTCTTTGACACCAGATACAACGGTTACAGCGGTAAATACTGTATGAACCTAAGCGAACAGGAAAAGAATTATACGCCGCATTTCAAGCAAAAGAAAAACCGAGATAATAAACCGTTTCCAATAAGCGTTCGCGTTGAACACGACCCGAGTTTTGAAGAATTTCAAGAAAACGTCGGCGCGGAATGCTCTGTTACAGATTATGAAGATGCTTTCACTTGGATATCTGTCAGTTCGGTCTCCGATAACGGCAAAAAACGTCAGCTTTTTGAATTTGAATCGGACTGAGGGGAATATAAATTATGGGAGCTATCGTCGAATTAGTCTTTGAAATTCTGATAGAAGGGTTTTGCACGGCGTTTTGCGAGTTGTCGCAGAACCTCATACCCGAAAAAAAGATATCGCAGAGAGCGTACAAAACGATTAAGGTCATTTTATGCGTCATAGCCGTATTACTGTTTATCGGGTTTGAGGTCGGCGTTATTCTGCTCATTTATTACAAAGCAAAAAGCGTCGCCGGCTGGATACTTGTCGGCGCAGGCTTATTGTGGCTGATCGTCGGCACGGCGCTTTATATTCGAAAAAAATAAATGCGTCATAAAAGATACTCGTCATTTTTAATTAATACTTAGGGGTTGTTTAAAAACCTGAATTATGATTCAGGCGGATAAACAGCCTTTTTGCGTAACAAATAGTTGTAAATCTATAAAACTGATAATGAAGTGTCGGCATGCAAAGGTTTTCTTCACCGAGAAATATAATAATATCCCGCGGGCGGACCCCCCGCCCCCCGCCGCCCGCGGCGCTGCGCGCAATATAGGTGAAGGAAACCGTCGCATCCGATAGAAAAAGATATTTATAATTTGTAATTTTTTTATGTTTTTCGGTTATAAAACACAAAAAGAGGTTGCTTGATCGCCTATAATCTCGGCAAGGTTTTTAAACAACCCCTTTTTTATATATTTCCTTTATTTTTCGTTTTTTTATTGACTTTTGTCGATTTTGTGATATAATATTTGTCGAAAAAGCATTTCACATATTGGAGGAGACATGAAAAAGAACCTGTTTTGCATCGTTTTAGCCGCGGTTATGCTGTTATCGTGCGCCGGATGCGCCGGCGGGCAGAGCTCTGCCGAACATCTCGAAGACTACGTCTTCACCGTTCAGTATCACGATAATTTCAACATACTGCAGCTGACGGACATCCACTGGAACGTCAACACGTCGACGAAAGCTTCGATGAACTACCTTGACAAACTGCTCAAGGAAGTCGACGGTCATATCAAAAAAACTCAGGGAGAGGGCGCCAAGATCGACCTGGTTGAGCTGACCGGCGATATGTTCATGCTTGCCAACAGTTATCATCTTTCCACTTTCATCGACTATTTTGAGACGAAAGCCGAAGAATACGGATTTTTATACGCGCCGGTCTGGGGCAACCACGACCGCCACAGCCTGTATAATCCGAACGAACTTGCGAACAGGTTCAAAAAAGCCGCGCACTGCGTGTATTACGAGCCGACCGACGATCTGTACGGCAGAAGCAACTATATTATCAACCTTACCGAAGACGGAACCAAAAACACGTCGGTCGCGTGGATGATCGCGCATCTCGATTCAGGCGCGAGCTTCTCGGAGACTGAATTATCCGTTTTCAGAGATTACGATTACATCCGTCCCGAACAGACCGACTGGTTCATAGCCGAACACGCGCTCGCAGGCGAAAACGTACCGGCGATAGCGTACTATCACATCCCGCAGGACGAAAATGAAAAGGCGTGGGTCGCCGTTACCGAGCAGAATGCGGATATGAAAAACAAATTCTTCAAGCTCGAAGGGTTTGCGGATAACGGCAACGAAAAATACGCAAGCGACTTTATAGACCGCGCAAAAGATCACAACCTCAAAGCCGCGTTCATGGGTCACGCTCACAACGTCGACTGGACGGTCGAATACGAAGGCGTCGTGATCGGTCTCGGCGTAAAGACCGGTACGGAGCTTTACTACGCGCATATCAACGTGAATTCCGACGATAAAGCCATGCAGGACGGGCTCAGATCCGTCGGCATCACCGAGAATTTCGATCTGATCGGCGCGTCGCTCGTGACGCTGACCGGTAAAGACGGCTCGTTCGATCTCGAACACCTCTATTATAACGAAAGGGAAAACGGAGATTTCTCCGCCTGGGTGAAATGGTGATGAAAATGTTTGATCAGAGTGATCTCGTTACGTCGAACCTCGACGAAAAACAGAAAAAGCAGTCGCTTATCGCAACCGTATCGGTTATCGTACTGTTCATCCTTTCCGCTTTCACGTTCATGAATTTCTTATACTGCCTGTCGGACTGCATAGGCTCGATAGTATGCGCGTCGGCGGACGTGGCTCTGCGCGACGCGATACGCTCGGTACCGCTGATCCTTTCGTTCTTTATGACGCTTGCCGGCCTTATGGTCGCGCATACGTTTTACCGTAACGAAAGCGAGTCGAAGCTGCGCGTAAGAGCGAAAAAGCACGCGCGCATCGGTATAGTTATCGGCGCGATCATAATAGCGTACGTTATAATAATGCGCTTTGCCGGCACGTATCTGTCGCTGTTGGAAGGTTCCCCTTCTCCGCTCTACCCGCTTGACGCCGTGATATACGCGGCGATCTTCATCGTGCTCGGCGTAATCATATTGATATACTTAAAAAAAGGCTCTTACGCAGGCGCTTCTCGCCCTTCGATACAGACGGGGGGCAAATTCGTCCGCAGCTTTTTCAGAGCGATCTGGCTTATGATCGGTCTTTACGGTTTCTGCGGATTCTTCTACAGCATCTTCATCGTCGATTTTCGCAACGGTTACGTGCCGTACAGCCTGGCGATGATGCTCGTGTCGCTCGTCGCGTTTCTGACGGTCGCAGTATGGGAGCTCTTTTACAACGCTTTTACTGCTGAAAAACGCAGAAATATCACTCTGCCGCTTGCGATCGTATCGCTTGCGGTATCGGTCGGATCCGCCTTCTTATATTTCCTTGCGCTGAAAGCCAACCTTGACGGACCGGCTAACGTCGGCTTCGGCATACTGCCGATAGCGTTCTCCGCAAGCGTGAACTTTGCGACGCTGCTCGTCGTGGCAACGCCGCTGATCGTTTCGGTCGTCGCACTCGTAAAGGGAATAATCAGACTGATAAAAAAATAAGGTGAATAAAAGAGTAACGCTGATACGCTCGGCTTGAAAATGAGATTGGAGGAAACGGTATGAACAAAGCAAAAAGAATGTTTCGTATCGCCGTTATCGCGGCGATAACGGTATCGGTACTTTTGTGCGCGACTTCGTGCATAATCGTTCCGGTCGGAGATAACTACGCCCTGCACACGGAAGGCGACACGATAACCGCAATAGAGATATACGACCGCACGGGCGCCTGGCAGGAAGAGTGGTACATCGGAATGATAAGCGAGAGCGAAGAACCCGTCGCCGTCATACCCGAAGATCGGTTCGGTGAATTCTGCGATGAATTTGCAAAGATAAGCGATTTCAGACACCGTGTGATCATCGTTCTTGCTGCCATAGATCCGGGTTTCAATTTATACGGTATGGTGATCAAAATATCGTACGAATCGGGCGCGACGGAGTATATTTCCCAAACCGTTCAATATTACTATAACGCTAACGGCGAATCGAAATACACTCATAACGAGTGCCACAGTGACGACGAATGGAACTCTCTGATAGATAAATTCAGATGACGGATCGCTGCTTATACTGAAAAAAGGGATTGTTTAAAACTGAACAACCTCTTTTCATTTGCGTTATTTGCCTGTTAACGCACTCAATTTTTGTTTTTTTTGCAAAAATGAGTGCGTTAAACTAACTTTTCGTGATAATAACGGTAAAGCCTCCGTCATTATCGAAAATTACGGTTTTTTGATTTTTTGCAAATTCTTTTATTTCGGTCAGAGTAAACGGATGAAAGACCGTACCGCGCCTTTTGCCTGCCGTGAATATAAGATCGCCGTCGGGGTTTTCATCGTGCGGCGTATTCAGATAATCTTCGTCTGCTTTATCGAGTGTCAGTATAACGGCGCCGCCCGGCTTTATTATGCGGAGCAGTTCTTTCACGGCGGCTTTCGCGTCCTTATACGGCAGATGATCTATGACGCCGAGCGATACGGCGGCGTCGAATGCGCCGTCTTCGTAACCGGTGTTCAAAACGTCGGCCTGCTTTATTTCGGTTTGACCACAGCCGCGCCGTATAAGCTCTGTTTTGGCTATACTTACGGCAGAGGGTGAAATATCAAAGCCGTGCACGCAAAAACCGTACCGCAGAAGTTTCAGAATATATGCGCCGCAGCCGCATCCGGCGTCGCAGACGGTCTTCGCTTTGGTTTGAAGCAGATAACGGATGATCTGATCTTCGCTCGTGTCGAAGTTTTCAAAATAAGCCTTGATCCGACCGGACTCTTCTTCGCTCCAGATCTTTTCCCAAAAATCGCTCATACTAACCGTTGATCATCCTTATTCCGAAGGCGGCTATCATCGGGCTGAACTTTTCAGCGCCGTCCGGGTAAAAGCCGTTTTTTTCGTAAAACCGTCTGGCGCGTTTGTTCTCTTTCAATACCCAGAGGCATTTGTGAGGATATTCCGCAAGTTTTTCTGACGCCGCGTCGAAAAGCATTTGACCGACGCCGGTCCCGTAGTATTCAGATAAAACGTACAGCGCGAATATCTCGCCGTAACCCTGCAGCTCCGAGCTTTCGCCGTAACCGACAAAACCGACGACTCTGCCGTTATCTTTCGCCGTTATTACTCTGTCGCGCCATTTGTAAGAAAGCTCCTCGCACTTCTCGACCGTCATTTTATCGAGATACTCGTCGGATACGATGCCCTTATACGCTTCGTGCCACGATTTGTAATGCACGTACGCCTTGCCTTTGATCTCGTCGTCCGACTCCATTTCTTTAATAACGATGCGTTCGTTTACCGTCTTTGAGCGTTCTTTATTTATGAATTCGTTTGCCCGGCGCAGAACTTCTTTCGCGCTCTCGTACTCGAGAAGCGCAAGAGCTTCTTCATACGGCAGGATTTTTACCGAGGCTATTTCGTCTTCCTGAGCTTTCGGCGTCTGATCTTCGTATTCACAGAGAAAATACACGACGGTCTTCATAACGCTGCCGTTTTTTATCGGGTACGTATCAACTATCCTGAATCCGTCAGTGAAACTGACGTCGAGCGACGTCTCTTCCTTTATCTCGCGCAGAGCCGTCTGCGCTTCGGTCTCATCGCCTTCAACGTGACCTTTCGGAAAGCCGTGGCACCGCCCCGCGATATTGCGTACGATAACGTATTTTATAACGCCGCCTTCACGTGTGAAGACTACCGCGCCGCATGATTTTTCTTCCGTCATGACTTTACTCCTTTACGTTGATTACGTGCGAACCGGCTCCGACGGTCTTTTTAACTCCGCAGAAGTCGATATCGGCGGTCATTCCGAACGGTACCGTAAGATACAGATTTTTTTGCCCGAATTCGACTGTCCATTTGACCTCTATATCGCCGAGTACGGTGCATACCGTATCGCGGCAGTAATAAAGATCTCTCGGCAGATACGGCTTGACGCTTATTCTTCTGCACCCCGGCTCCGTTATTTTTATACCCGCTAAATACGCGTGTAAAAAGTAATCGACGGAGGCGTACATCGGGTGATTGTGCGAATTCATATCGGGATTCTTTTTCAGCTCGAACCGCTCCCAGACCGTCGTCGCGCCGTGGTTTATCTCAAAGCCGATCGACGGATATTCCGTGCGGTTTAGGAGCTTCCACGCTTCTTCGATATATCCGTATTCGGCGAGCATATCGTACAGATACCTCGTCGTGAGGTTGCCGGTCGTGAATTTATAATCTCGGTCTACAAGATCGTCGCGCATACGCTTGGCGGCGGCTTCTCTGCACCGCCCGGGCAGTATGCCGAGCCAAAGAGCGAAAGCGTACGCGCCCATACTGCCGCATTCTGTTTCACCGGTCTCTTCGTTTACCCATTTTTCGTTGAAGGCGGCGGCGATCTTTTCACAAAGATCGGAGTAATACGCGGCTTTGTCTTCATAACCGAGGATTTCGGAAAACCGTTTCAGGAGCTTGCAGTTATAATAAGAATATCCGGTCGACATAAGTATCCCCGGCGTGACGGCGGAGCAGGCGAATTCTTCGGTCACGCAGGCGTAAGAAGGCGCCGCCCAGTCGCCGTAATAAGAGTAGTTGACTATATAGCCGTCGGAGCGGTCGAGTAAGACTTTTTCCCATTTTTCAAAGCCTTCAAAACCCTCTTTTATTATCTCTTTATTGCCGGTGAACGCGTAAGCCCTCTCCGCGGCGATAAGAAACGACGAACAGACCGGATCAGCCGGCAGCTGACCGAAAATGAACGGCGCGGTACAGCCTATCATCCCGTCCTCCGTCTGCGCGTCGAGTATATCGCGCACTATTTTCGGGAACATCGCGCCGATATCGAAATTATACGGCGTTTCTTCAAATCTGACCGTCGCGTCGTTAAGCCACCCCATGCGCTCATCGCGCTGAGGGCAGTCGGATAAGATCGAGAGCATATTGTCGCGCTCGGTCATATAAGCGTTATAATGTATTCTGTTCACGAGAGGAGAGCCGCAGTCGAAGGTATGCGCATGATCCGCTTCAAGACACGAAAAAGCCGCCCACGCTTTGACGTATTCTTTGTTCGCGTAAGGAAGCCCCGATATCTGAACGTACCGGAAGCCGTGAAAAGAAAAGTACGAAATATATGCGGAATGCTCTTCACCGTCCGTTATAAACACGTCGGTGCATTCGGCTTCGCGCAAAGGCGCGCTATAGAGCGTGCCGTCGGCGTTGAGCATCTCGCCGTATCTGAACGTTATCTTATCGCCGTAATTCATCTTCGGGATAAACGCCCACAAAAATCCGGCGATATTCTGACCGAAGTCGAAAACGTAATCATCTCCGGTTTTAAGGCACGATACGGCGTCAAAACCGTCAAAGCGCACGGGCTGAAGCGTCTGAAATCTTCTTATTCCGAGCGGCTCTCCGTCGTATATCTTCACCCCGCGTTTTTCGGTCGGCTCCGCCGTCAGATCAATATGCTCGCCGTTATAAATGTTTGAATAGACGATATTGCCGTAATTATAAGACCAGTCTTCGCCGGTGCTCACCGTTTCATGCGTTCCGTCTTCGTAATATATATGAAGCTCGGCAGACAGGCAGGGTACGCCGTCAAATCCGATTTTTCTGCCGCCGAGATGTTTATCGACGAACGTGCTGGAAATACGCCGCCAGCCGTCGGCGACGGTTATCGTGATATCGTGTTCGGGACCGTCGTTAAACCTGTCCGTAACGTCGTAAACGTTATAATAACAGGTTTTGGTATAATCGGAAAACGCCGGTGCAAAATCGCAGAAAGATATCTCCCTGCCGTCTGTCTGCGGATAATGCCAGCCTATACCGCAGCAGTACAGATACGCCGATCTTATTTTCTTTTCAGTATCAAAGCGCTTTGAAAAAATCACGGGGACGTTCGGCCTGTCCTCTGCCGCGCATATCCACGGCGCGCTAAGCGGGGCGGCGCATACGAATTCCGCAGATCCCGTATCCGTCTGCCCGTCGTTTGTTTTGACCGTGACGCAAACTTTGAGTCTGACGTCGGTCGGCAAAGGTTCGCCTTCGTAAACGAAGGTCTGTTCATCCGTTTCGGCTTCGCAGACAAAAACCGTCTTTTCTCCGTCTTTTATTTCGACCTTGAAGCCTTTCTGAGTAAGCCCTTCGCCGCCGATACAGCGCCAGCTTATAACCGGCTTCGGCGTCGTAAAAACGCCCCAAGCCGCGGTATCGTCTTCGTTATATTTTCTGTCAAAGAATATCCTGTCGATTTTGATCATGCTCTTCTCCTTTATAACGGCAGATACGCCGTAAGACTGTTCTGATGTGCGGCCGTCTCGAATCCCGACGATTTATACAAGTGCAAAGCGGCGTGATTGCCGACGTTGACGAACAGTATCATGCCGTTTGGCGCGTTATCTTCCAGCGCTTTGCAGAGCAGTTTTCTGCCGTGGCCTTTGTTTCTGTATTCCTCTTTGACGAGTATATCGAATATCTCGTTTTCGTCTTTGCCGTAACTGAAATCGACGTAGCCGCATAAAACGCCGTTTTCGGCTGATATGAAAGTTTTGAATCTGTCTCTTGCCGCTATGACCTTATCGCCCGTCCAGTACATATCTTTATTGTGCATTTCGATATAACCGGCTTCGTATTCGGGTGAAAGCGGCTTTATCTCCGCGGTATCGACCGCGGTTTTTTTGTGAGTATATACCATTTTATACTGCTCTTCGTAGAATTCCGCGTGATGAAGCGCGAGTTTTTCTTTAAGCAATACGTTTTCGGGGTTAAAGACAAAGTAGAAACCGTAACCCTTATAGTTATCAGACAGATATGAAAACAACTCTTCATACGCCGCGGCGTTATCGCATACGCACAAAAGCATCTCCGCGTATTTCTCTTCTTTGATCAGAAGAAACGTAAAAATTCCGACAGCTTGCCCGTCAGAAAAAGCGCAAAGCGTTATTTCGTCACGTTCTGACAAATGCTTTGTCACGTTTTCCAGCGCCGACTCTTCTGTTTCGGGCTGTTTGAAAAACCGGCAGTCGCCGTGATATTTTTTTATAAGACCGGTATAGGCGGCGATATCGTTTATTATCTTTATCATATAAGACCTCTCAGTTTATTACTTTTTTGCCTGCGAACATAAACGCGAAAAGTACAGCCGATACGACCGACGCCGCGGCAAAAAACGCGGTATAACCGTAAGCGTCTGTAAGCGCGCCGAACAGTACGGGGCCCGCCGCCGCACCGACGCAGCTGAAAATATTGAGCACCGTCGCCGCGGACGATGGATCCATTATACGCCGCGCGTTTATCGGCACCTGCCAGCCGAACACGTGCGATACGCCGCGAACGGCGAAAAGCAGTATCACGACGAGGGCAAGCGTCAAAAGCAGAGCCGCGCGGTAGACTCCGGTCAGAACAAGGCTCAGTACGAGCGAACCGGCGGTAAACAGTATGACCGCGCGCCAGAACGGAAACCGTCTGCACGTCTCAAGGCACACCGCCGCTCCGGCGGCGCCGGCAAGCGGTATCAGGATCGTTATGAACACCGACAGCGCCGGGGTAAGCCCGAACTGCTCCGACAACAGATTCGGTACCCATCCGGATACGGCGTAATAGAGCATATTCACGAAAAAGCCTATCAGTCCGGCGGTGACAAGGTATAAAAACACGGTTTTTCTGTCCGTCTTTTTTTCTTTTGTTTCGCCGGCTGCCTCTCTTTGCATCCGCGGGCAGACCTTAATCGCGCGGCAGAAAAACAGAACCGAAAGCAGATACAAAGCCGGGAAAACGCAGAAGCCGAGCCGCCAGTCGTAAACTTTTATAAACAGCGCCGAAAAGAAATAATCGAGCATGAAAGACAGCGAAAACGCGACGCCCATATATCCGTTCGCCGCGGGTATGAGCGAATCGGGCAGATACTCGCTTATGACGAGCATACAGACCGGAAAAATGCCGGATAACAGCGCCCCAATCAGCGCGAAAATGATCCACACCTGCCATATTTCACCGCAGAAAGGCACGAGTCCCAGCAGTATCGCGCTCAAAGGCGAGCAGATCAGCAGATATCTTGAGACGTTCAATCTGTTTATAACTTTTACGAATACGAGCTGAGCGAGCGCGTATGAGATGAACGAAAACGACGCGGCGGCGCTTGCGGCGCTTTTCGACACGTCAAAGTGCCGAGCTATCTCTATGATCTCGGATGTATAGACGTTTTTAGCCGCGAGATACGTCACGTATAAGAGAAATACGGCAAACGACAGTATTTTATATTTCTTTATATCGGTATTCATTTTTGATATTTGCCGTACATCGTTGACGGCGGAAGCGTCGCTCCCGTACCGTTTTCATCCGGAAACGGCGTAAGATCGTCGTCCTCGACCTTTATTCTCTCCTCCTCGAGTGAAAAATCGGGGATCTTATAATTTTTGCCGTGTTCTAAACAGCTGCGCCAGCCGAGTATCGCGGTCGCCGACATTGCGACGCCCTTATACACGTCGAAAAACGGAGTTATACCGTTTGCAAAATAATCGATCATATTCTGAACGATCCAGTAATCTCCGCCGCCGTGACCCGCGTTCAGCGCCTTTACGCCCTTTTCGCCCCACGAAGCGGGATCGGGGGTTATATATCGCAACTGTTCGGTCACGCCCTCGGGCATCGTGTGATGCGAATAGAAAAGCCTGACCTTGCCGTCGGTATATCCGCCCTGCTCGACGGAGCCTTTGTCTCCTACGACGCGGTAGCGGCTGTAATCGGACGCCTGAGCGGTACAGCCGGTAAACGAGGCGGTCATACCGTTATCCATCTCGCAGAACATCCTCGCCATGCCGTCGTCGTTCGGGCGGAAATCGCGTATCTGCTCAAGCAGATCCGAATGCGCGGCGCGCGCCGAAACGTATTTCGGCATACTGCCGGTCATATACATCAAAGGGCCCATCGCGTGAGTGACGTAATAAGTGCGCGGCATCCACGCGCGCCAGTGATATTTAAACGGCGTGAGCTGTCGAAGCGCCGCAAGGTCGCCCGAATGGTTGTATTCGCCCTCGGCGTATAAAAGAGTGCCGAGAGTTCCGAGCTCGATCTGATGCTTCATCTCGAGATTTGCCGTCATGAACGGATAATTTTCGGCGATCATGTATTTTCTCTTCGTCCGCTCGACGCATCTTACGAGATCTACGCACTGTTTCAGCGTCGCGGCGGAAGTGCATTCGCTCACGACGTCCATACCCGCCTCCATAGCCTTTATCGCGTATATCGCGTGCTCGTGGAAGTAGTTTGCCAAAAACACCGCGTTCATACCGACGGTCTTGCCGTATTCGATAAAGCTGTCGAAATCGGAAAAGAGTTTCGCTTCTTCAAGTCCTTTGATACTGTCGAGCTTGCCAGCCTGCTTATCGCAGACCGCGACTATTTTAATAACGTCTTTATCCTCCGCCGCTATGAGATCTATATAGTTGTTCCCTCTCCACGCGCCGAACACACCTATTTTAACCGTGTATGCCATAATATCACCTCTTATTTATTCTATACGGATTATATCACACGGTATCGGCTTTGTCAATGAAAGTACAAAAACACGTTGACTTCATTACAAAAAAACATACCGTAAAGATCAATTTTCCAATAACGTAAAAGACCGATCCGGAGTACGGTCACGGATCAGTCGCTTTTTTTATTTCGGATGAACGGGTACGCGATGAAAAAGCCGGTGAGTATGCCGAGAGAGTTGCAGATGAGGTCGTCGACGTCGAGGCTTCTGCCGGGGATAAACTGCAAAAGCTCGATCGCGACGGGAGTCAGCACTGCGATAAGAAATATATTTTTTATATTCACTTTTTTCGTGATAAAAGGCAGGCCGAAGCCGAGCGGTATGAACATGGCGTAGTTGCCGAGAAGCATTTTAATCGCCCACGGAGTCGCGGCGGCTTCGCCTCTTATATATCTGACGATGAACGGCACGCGTATTATCTCGGCGTAACGGAAAAACCTGCCGGGCGATCTCCACTCTCCGAGGAACAGACCGTCGAAGACGGTCAGCCAGAAATTGCCGGGCATAAGAATAAGATTGAAAAGCCCCGCCAGATAGCAGACGAAAACGAGGTATAAGACTTCTTTGCCCCACAATATTTCACGTTTTTTACGCTTCAGAAAAACGTATCTGCATACGGCGTATATCAACCCCGTAATAAGGCTTACCGGAAGGACCTGCAGAAAATATCCGGTTATCGACCGCGTCGCCATTACGGCCCTAATCTGTTCGTAATCCATTTTGAACCTGCTTTTCGGTTTTTTACGATTATATCACGTTTTTGCGCGTTTGTCAAACGGTTTACGGCGGTCGCATCAAAATCCCCGCAAAACGGCGGCGAACGGCTCTGAATAACCGTAAAATTTCTCTTTAACATTCGGGCGCGTCGGTTTTCTTCACCTCTTTTGCGCGCAGCGCCGCCGGCGCTTCATTCACTACCGCGCCGCAGCTTCGCTGCCTCCCGGAGGGAGCCTTATAAAGCCTCCATCTTTGAGGGAGGCGGCGCCAAAGGCGACGAAGGGAGTTAATCGTTTTGTCTTCAAATCGAGGCGGGGATCGTTCCCCGCCTTGCGTTTTGAAATGCATAAAACGACGGTTTATAAAGCAGACATCTTTTCTGTCAACACTTTGATCTTTTCGGGATCGTACGCGCATTTTGTGTATTCGGTCGAAAAATCGTTTTCAAAGGCTTGTATGATTTTGACGGCGATCTCCAGCTGGATCCTCGCTTTGCTTTTCTCGCCCAGCGCCGCGTAATGACCGGATAAGATCTCGAGCATATAAACAAGATGCTCTGCCGACAGGTTTTTTTCTTTGTTTGCCGCCTCAAACCTTTCGTCTCCCTCAAGAAGCTCCGCCTTAACGTAAAGGTTTGAAAAGTATATCTCGGGGATCTTTTCTATCGCCTCTCTGCACATGGAATATTCACCCAAGGATTTGTACGCTTCCGCCATTATCCTGTACGCGTCTATCCTGATCTCGTCATATTTCGTTGACCGCGCGAGCTGTTTACCGATCTCGATGACCTCATCGGCTCTTTCGGACAGCGGTATCGTGCCGATCAGGCAATTCAGTAAAATATCGTTGCCGGGATATTCTTTCAATCCTTCCCGTATGATTTCCTCACACCTTGCAGGATCTTTGCATGTATCGCCGTTTCCCCAGCATTTGCTGTATTCGCCAACGATCTTATCGATCTTTTTCTCCGTTTCATACAGATTGAAATCAAAAAGTTCATCTGTTGAAACACCGAAAAAAGATGCGATAGCCGGTATCAGCAAAACGTCGGGCATACTCGAGCCGTTTTCCCATTTACTCACCGCCTGAAACGACACGCCGATATACTCAGCCAGTTTTTCCTGCGATATACCGCGCTTTTTTCGCAGCGTTTTTATCTTTTCTCCTATTCTTATCATTGCTTTTTCCTTTCGGTATTATTCGATCCGACATCTGATCCTGACCGTATTATATCAGAAATTAAGGAAAAAAACAATAACTTATTCAATGAAGAAAACTAAACCGCGGGTTGAATATTCAAAGTAAAGTTTATATCGGTTTATTTGCGATGCGGAAAACTAAATGCCGACAAAATGCATTATTGATAACAATTACAACTTTGCGGTTATTGCAAAATCACGTTTTATATGGTACAATATCGTCAAGGAAAGGGGTGAAAATATGTATCAGCTCAACAAATTCTGCAATATTATTTTTGATTTGAGAAAAAAGCGCGGATGGACGCAGACGGTTCTCGCCGAAAAGCTCAATATCGCGCCGCAATCAGTATCAAAATGGGAGTGCGGTATCGGATATCCCGACGTAACGCTATTTCCCGTTATCGCAGAGTTATTCGAAGTTCCGATAGGCGTTCTGTTCGGCGAGAGAGCAAAGGAGGCTGAAATGTCAAAGAAATTTGTTAATGAACGTGGTTTTGTATTCGAGCCGCTTGATGAAATTGAAATCAAGGTCGGTAATCAATGCGTCATCGAAGTAATAAACGGCGAAAACGATAATTCGTCGTTATACGTTGAAGGCGACCCGAAATTTGTCGAATACGTATCTGTTGAAAAAATCGACGGCTCGCTGTGCCTCAGCATAAAAAATCCGACCGGCTCGGATACCCGCTGGATCCCGTACGACAGAGAAGGATACGAGAAAGATAACAGGATAGTTATCCATTCCGGCGTTTCGGAATCAAATTGCCGTGTCGTTAACTATCTTGATCTTGAATTACGGGATTGCTTGGCTGCCGATAATACGTATAAATGGATCTGCAAAAAAAGCTGATCATCAGTCGAATCAATGAAACGAGGCGGGGACCGTTCCCCGCCTCGTTTGTGTTATGCTTTTGTTTTTGCCGCCCATTCCGCCCAGCGCGGATCGGATTTGATATCGTCCTCAATATCTTCGGGATCGGGGATGAACCACCACGGCCAGTCTTCGGCGAGCGTCAGCGGATCGCGGCTGATGCCGGCGGTCTCGATTTTGACGAAACGCAGGAGGGGCGTCGTGTAGTATGCGTCCCGTTTGTCTGCAAGCGCCTCAAATTTCTTTGCGTGGTCGAGCGCAAGATCAAGCGACGCAAAGGCTTCGTCACGCAGACCTGCGCGCCATTGCAGAGACGAGAGATACAGATAAAGCGTGACAAGCGTTCCGTGAAAGCGCCCGAAATTGCCGTCGGCGAAGAAATTTTGCGACAGTTCGATCGCGTTTTGCACGGCGTCAAGCGCCGCGCGGTCGTCGAAATTCTTTTTACAAAGCTGCGCCGCAGAGACCGTCTGTCCGATCAGCTCCTCAAAGAGCGAAAGCAGGCGCTTACCTGCGTATTCGGCCCGTTTTTGTCCGTCGGCGGCAAAGGTGAGCGCCGCGGCGCGGTCCATGTTCCCCGCGGGGAACGTCAGAGCAAGCGCTTCGGCTTTTTCGTATTCGCCGGTCAGATCGTACAGCGTAAGGAGCTCGCAGCGCACGTCGTGAAGCAGTTTTTCCGACGCGGTGACGTTCAGCTTTTCAAACAGCCTTACCGCTTCTTTCCAGTATTCGTTTTTTCTGTGGCGAACAACGTCCTGCGTGAAATAACCGTCCTTGTCCCAAAGACTGTGCTGACCGTCGCGCACGAAGCCCGCGTCGCGCAGTACCACCGCGAGGCGGAGCATGATCCGTTCGTTGCCCGGAAATTCGATCAGCGCGTCGCGCAGATACGAGATACACTCGTCCACGCCCTTGTCCGTGCCCTGATCCACCTGATGAAGCTCTTCGGAACGTTTGATGATCGCGTCGATCTTCCGTTCGCGGTCGTTTTCGTATCCGAAAAGCTCGTCTATCGTTATGCCGAAATAATTTGCGATCGCCGGTATCATTTCCATATCGGGATACCCGCCGTTCGCTTCCCACCGGCTGACCGCCTGAGAGGTCACGCCGATCGCTTCCGCGAGGTCTTCCTGCGTGCGCCCGTCGCGGCGACGGAGCTCGCGTATTCTTTTTCCCAATTCAAGCTGCATAATTGCACCTCCGAGTTATAAATTTTTTTATCACCGGTGTGATTTTATTATAACGAATGTTATCGGAAAAGTCAATAATCAATTCGTTGTTTCATTTCCAAGTAATACTTGATTTTTATGCGTGTAAATGATCCGGTCGGATAAAAAAACGAGGGGAGAAGCCGCTTTTACGGTTTCTCCCTTTGACATATTTTTAATATTCACAGCACTTTTGACAGAAATTCTTTTGCGCGGTCGGTTTGGGGGTGGGCGAAGAATTCTTCGGGGGTGTTTTCTTCGGCGATGACGCCGCCGTCGACGAAAAGCACTCTGTTTGCTATTTCGCGTGCGAAGCCCATTTCGTGCGTGACGACGACCATGGTCATGCCCGCGTTCGCAAGCTCAGCCATGACGGCGAGCACCTCGCCGACCATTTCGGGGTCGAGCGCCGACGTCGGCTCGTCGAAGAGCATCACCTGCGGATCCATGCAGAGCGATCTGACTATCGCGATCCTCTGTTTCTGACCGCCCGAAAGCGTCGACGGGTACGAATCGGCTTTGTCGGTCAGTCCTATCTTGCCAAGCAGCGCCATAGCCTGCTCGGTCGCCTCTTCTTTCGTTTTGAGCTTCAGCTGCAGCGGCGCGAGAGTCATATTCTGAAGCACCGTCAGATTGTTGAACAGGTTGAAATGCTGAAATACCATGCCCATTTTCGCTCTTGCGAGGTTTTCGTTGAGATAATTGGCTTTATAAAAGCTTTTCATCAAAGACGCGTACTCTTTGCCCTCGTGTTTTTCGTGAAGAAGATCTTCTTTTTTTATCTTTGCGATGATCTCTTCGTCGTCTCCGCCGCGGGTTTTGAGTTTTTTGAAGGTATGCGAAGCTTTTATTATATCCGGATGCAGGTACGGATCGACCGGCGTGAGCAGACTGCCGTCGAACCAGACCTCGCCGTAGGTCGGCTTTTCAAGCAGGTTCATACAGCGCAAAAGCGTTGATTTGCCCGAGCCTGAGGCTCCGATAACGACGACCTTTTCGCCCTTTTTGATGCCGCACGATACGCCTTTCAGCACCTGTAGTTTTCCGAAATATTTATAAAGGCCTTTTATCTGTATAAGTTCACCGTTCATTCTTCTTCAACCGCCTTTCTATAAAATGCTGCAGCGCGGTAAGAAGCATTACCACGGCAAGATACAAAGCCGCCGCGAAGAAAAGAAAGACGAGATAGCACGCAGGCGTTGCTAAGCCCTGCTTTTCAGCCATACCGAGCAGGTCCCATTTCTGTTCGGAATTGACTTTCAACACAATGTAGCTGACGACGGACGTTTCTTTTACGAGTATGATTATCTCGTTGAAGATCGTCGGCACGGTCGTTTTGATCGCCTGCGGTATTACGATCCTCTGCATGGTAGTGATCCACGACAGGCCGAGGCTTCTGCCGGCCTCCATCTGACCGGAGTCGACCGCGCTGATGCCGGAACGGATTATCTCCGCCATATACGCGCCGGAATTTATACCGAACGCGATAATCGGCACGAGCAGGTTCGTCGGCATATGCTTGAACGATACGAGCAAAGAGCTGTAAAGTATAAGCAGCTGTACGAGCGTAGGCGTGCCGCGTATGACGGTGATGTATACGACCGCTATTTTGTCGAGCAGTTTTATTATTGGGTTCGTCTTCGGCGCGATGCGTATAACGGCGAGAATGACGCCGATTATGAAACCGAGAACTACCGCGCCGAACGCTATTAACAGGGAATATCCGAGGCTTTCCGCAAACAAGCCCCGGAGTTCCCATAATTTTGCGATCTTATCCGCAAAAGTCATACCGTTTTATCCTTTGTTTATTCTTACTTTATCAGTTTCCGCCGCTGTGCTTTACCGTGTACTGATCGATCAGACCGTCTTTGATCATCTGCTTCAGTATCGTGTTGACCTGAGCGACGAGCTCGGCGTTGTCTTTATTGAAGTACATCACGTACGATTCCATATCGGCGTCGAGCGACCAGCACTGCAGATCATCCTTGCCCTTGCAGATGGATTCCGCGGGCATTTTGTCTATAACGACGGCGGCAACGGTCGTGCCTATATCGTTCGAGGCGATTATGGCGTTCGAATACTCTATCGCTTTTACGTCCGTGCCTTCGATACCGCCGCTGACGAGATCTGCGCCGGTGGTGCCTTTCTGCACGCCTATGGATTTGACGGCTGCCGACGCGACGTACGCCACGGCGTCTGCGAGCTTGACCTGACCGTCGGCAAACGTCCCCTTCGGCGCGATTATGTACTGGATAGACGTGGCGTAAACTTCGGAAGCGAGAGCCACCTCGTCACGTTCCGCCTTTTTGCTCATGCCGGCGGCGCCGACTGCGAATTTGTCTTTTGCCACTTCGTTCAGTATCGCGTTGAATTCTATATCGTTGATAACGACTTTGTAGCCGAGCTTCTCGCCGATATACTTGACGACGTCGATATCGACGCCGACGACTTTGCCGCTGCCGTCGAGATATTCGTACGGAGCGAAACCGGCGTTTGTGTAAACGTTGAGTACCTTTTCATCCTTCTGTCCGCACGCAGCGAAACTCAATACGAGGAATATCGCCGCAAGCGTGATCGCGATCGCTTTCATTGTTTTTTTCATTTTTTCTTACCTCACCCGGTCGGGCGCCTTTCTTTTTGATTTCGGAATAAATATGCTTTCGTTTATTCTCTGCTGCATTTTTATTCGGTGTTTTCGTGTGTTTATGCACCTATTATACACGATTTTTCCGATTTGTCAAGAGGTTTTTTGAAATTTTATTCAGAAATTTTGCATTTTTATGCATTGCACAATTCCGGCGCAGGATCAGACGCCGTATTCGTCAAAACCAACAAAAACAAAAAATTTTGAAAAATGCGGTGGATTTACACAAAAAAATCGTCTATTATGGTGAACGGAAACGGCGGTGATAAAAATGGCAAAACAAAAAAACTCCGCTGCCGATACTGCGATCGTAAACGCGTTTCTTCAAAGAGACGAAAGCGCGCTGTCTCTGATCGAGCGGGAATACGGAAAGTATATTTATAAAA
>JAEEJH010000021.1 GCA_016281775.1 Clostridiales bacterium
AAAGCATACGGAAACAAATCTGCACTTATGCTTTGCAAAATTCAAGACAAGTCCTTCTGCCCCTGCCAGAAAAAACCTCGCAAAAGCGAGGTTGTTTCAACTCTATTCTCCTGCGGCGAGTTATATTGCTTCGCAGTTATATTCGGCTTACGCCGAGCGATATTGCGCTTCGCGCAGTTATAAGGCGAATAGAATATCACTTTGCGGCAACGCCGCAAAATATCACGTTTGCCCAGCGGGCAAACATATCACATCCCGCCGACGGCGGGATATATCACTTTTGCAATTTCGTTCGTTAATCACAAAACAAAAGACGCCGTCCGGCGTCTTTTGTTTTGGTGAGAATGACTGCATCAAAAGGACTTGAACCGGCGTTAAGAAAACGCTCCGGGGAGCGTTTTCAGCGGTGACGGCGAAGGCAGGGCGGGCCGCGGACCGTTCATACGGTTTATTATACTTTTATGTTTTTACCGATATTTTATATATGTATTGACAAAACGCCGTCCGGTCTGTTATAATAATAAACGGTATAATACAAGATAAACACAGATAGGAGAATCATCATGAAAATCGGGAATATCGGCAAACGGCTGATCTGTTTAATGCTTTCCGCGCTGTTCGTTATCCTTGCCGGATGCGGCGAAAATCCGCCCGCAGAGACGTCGGACGGATCAAAACAGACGTCCGCCGCCACGGAAGCCCCGACTGACGCGCTGACCGAAGCGGAGACAGACCCTGCCGAAGAAACGGAGGAACCGACGGTTATGGTAAGAATATCGGATAAACTCGAGCTTCCGCAGATAAGCAAACCCGCGGAGCTCAAGTCCGTTACCGTGAATCTCAATTCGATACTCAAAAACGGTTACGGAACGAAAAGCCTGCAGGCCGAGGCTTTCGAATCGGTTTTTGACAAGGTGATACTTTTCAAAGCCGGTAAGGATTACGGTACGGCGTACGTGCTCGGAAAAAAGACCGAACTCGAAAATACGCTGATCTACGCCGAAAACGGCAATTTCATAAGTCTGCAGACCGTATCAGCGCTGATCGGCGGCGAGTACAGGACCGAAGTCAAAGGCACGTCGACCGTATCGGAGCTGACGTTCGGTGAAAACAAGATCGTCTGCGTAGGTAACGAGGCGACGCTGAAGATCGCCGGCGCGGAAGACGTAACGTCAGAGGCGCGTATTTCAAAGATCTACGTTCCCGAGACGGACAATTACGCCGAACTGCACTATATAAACGTCAAAGACGCGGCGAAGCTCACCGGGCTTACCGTGTTTTATACCGATACCGGCATCGTCACGTTCTCGTGCGGGCAGGCGTTCGATCCGCTGCGCGGCTACTATATCGCTCTCGAAGGCGAGAAACTGTTTCTGCCCGAAGATAAGCTCGAACAGTATACCGACAATATGTTCGTCGATATACCGAACATCATAAAGCTCACCGAAAACAACGTCGCGGCGTACACTTTCCCGGAGCTCGATACTAACGCGAACGTAGCCGTTTACGCCTCCCAGGGCGTAGGCTCGAGAGTCGCTCTCGGCCCGGCGATCGTCGCCGGTCAGGGACCTTCGGCTGACAATTATACGGTCGTCAGGGTTTTCGACGTATATCAGACTCTTCACACACAGTGGAACGCATATCCCGCGTCGGTCAAAGGCGGCGTTCAGGTCGCCTGCGCCGTTACGGACGCTTCGTTCAACATTCTCACCGCTCCTTTTGAAGGCGATACGGCGACTCTGCGCGTTTACGACGCGAACGGCGCGTTTCTCTTCACCGTCACTCCGACGGTGAAAGCGCCTTATTCGATAGCCGCCGGAGCCTTTGCGGGCAAAGACGACTGCTTCGCCGTGATAAGCCGCAGCGAACCCGGCGTTATTGAATTCTTCTCCGCAAAAGACGGCAAAAAGATATCGGACGCCGATTCTCCGTTAAAGTCCGGCCCCGTTTCGCTGTCGCCCGACCGCACGGGAGAGGAGTACGAAGGACTCATAGTTTATTCGTCAAAAGAAGCCTACGAATACAAAAACGGCAAAAATACGAAAATACAGCTTTCCGACGGCAATTACAACGGCGTTTACGCCTCCGCTTTCGGCGGTTACGCCGCTACTTTCAACGCGACCGACGGCGACCTCGCGTTTTCCGAAGTCGCCGAAATAAAAGACGGCAAGACGTCGGTAATAAACGTCGGCGCCCGCGAAAACTCGTTCTTCTCGACAAAGGCGGTGAAAAACACCGAATACATAAAAAAAGGCGTGTTCTGGCATACGAGACTCGAATACGGCACCGCCGCGATGATGCGTCTGTCGGGCTCGCGCACGCAGACGGTGCGTACGAACGACATATCGCTGTTTACCATGGGCGTCGGCGGCGATGAAAGAGCGAGATACAAATCGCAGTACAATATGTGGGAACCGTGCGCGACTCACCGCTGGGGCAAGACGGCGAGCATGGGATACCTCATAAACTACGTCGACCCCGATACGGGCACCTACGCGTACGCCACGCTGACGAAAAAAGGCGAACGCAACGACTATCTCGAACTCGGCGCGTCGTTTTATAACGGATCGTACGCTCCGTTCATTCCGGCGCTCGACAGACTCAACTACTGGACGAGACGCACGTACCTGCAGGAGCTTGCGACGCTTTACAGAGACGCTCCCGAATATACCGTCGCCGTATCGCCGGTACACGAACACGAGATCGACTCGGGTGCGAATTCCGTAGGCGACTACAACGTAAAAATGGTCGCGGGCTTCAGCGACTGGCTGAAACAGACGTACGGCACGGTTGAAAACGTCAACAGGAAATACGGCACGTCGTTTGCATCGTTCGACGAGCTCGACGCTCCGAGAAACACGAACCGCGGCGCATGGGACAAATACTCGAAGCGGAAAACGACGAACGAGTACTTCACCGCCTGGTCGCTTTATAACAGATATATAATCAGCCAGCGCGTTATCGAGGCGTACCGCGAGGCACTGCTCGCCGGTTTTCCGCCCGAACTGATCAAGGCGCACCAGATACCGGAAGGCGACGCCGTGGCGGGTCTGCTCGGCGAAGCCGATACGCGCCTCTCGCCGGTCGATATAGTCCTCGCCTGCGGCACGGGCTACGGCGGAACGAGATACGGCGTATGGTATAAATCGAGCGATTCGTTCTTCGCGCTCGCGGTCAATTCCGGTCATCACAACATCACGCTCGGAGAATACGCCGCGATGTCGCTTGACAAAGAAGAAACGTACAAACAACTCAAATATATGTATGACAACGGCATTGTCTTCACTCACGTGATGTCCTGGGCGGGCAACGCGAACGGCGGCGAAACGATGGATAAAAACGAGCAGTACGCAATAGACAAACTGCAGGAAAACGAGTATCCGAGGAGCGCTTCGTCCGGCGGTACGGGAGACGTTCGCGCGTACGTGAACGGCAATACGAAATACAATATAATCGAGATCGGCTCCAAACCCGAGAGCGCCGGCCTGCTCAAGAGCGTCAAAGCCGACGGAAGCTTTGAAGGCACGGTATATTTACAGCCGTTCCACGCGGCGGTCGAGGTCTGCGATATAGCCGAAAATATCACCGCGCGCGGCAGCGGCAAATTCGCGTACGAGATCAAACGCGGAGATCTCAACAGCCTCAACTATAACGACGAGGTCGAGATAAGGATCACGGCGAAGCCGACGGTACAAAGAGGCGTGATCACGGTAAAAGTTTATCAGGGAGAATACGAGACGCCCTGCGTGCAGTACAGCTTCAGAGTGACCGGAGACGCCGCCGAATACAGATACGTTTTAAAGGATCAGACGTATCTTGAAAACTGCAGGATAGAGATAGAATACGAAAGAGTCGAGATCAAAGACGGCACGGTCACGCTTATGTACGAAGCGGCGGCAAGAAAATACTACGGCGAGACATCGCCCCGCGCTCATACGGGCGGCGTCAGCTTCGATCTTTTGTACTGAGAAAGGAAAAACGAATGAAAAGATTTAAGATCCTCATTTCACTGCTGCTCGCGGCGCTGATGATCGCGCCGCTCGCGGCGGTCACGGCGCACGGCGAAGACGCGCTCGCTTATAAGCTCTACGATCCCGCTCTCGATTCGCAGAAAGCCGCGATGCAGGTAAGCGAAGGCTCGATCTACGGGCAGAGAGCCAATATCAACGGCGAGTTTTCCTCGATCTCGTTCTGTCTTCCGACGTGGAACAGGAAAGACAGCCAGTGTACGATAGGTATTTTCAAATGGCAAGGCTCCTACGACGATACCGTCGCGGCAAAACCGCTTTACGAAAAGCGGCTGCTTCGTATGCAGGACTGCGCGATCAACTTTCTTTATTTCAAAGATCCGCTGCCCGCGGGCGAATATTTCATGGCGATATATGATACCGTCAACTCGGCGGGCATCTGGCGCTATCCTCCGACTAAATCAAAAGGCTTCGCCTATATGGACGGCACGGAGGACAACTGCGACCTCGAAATAATCGTTCATTTTACCGGCTCGCCCGCCGAGCCCGTGCTCCCCTGCGATACGACTCTCAACGTTGACGGCACAAAAAAAGCTCCGCCCGAATACGTGATACCGGAAGACGATATACTCAACGTCAGAAACGCTTATCCCGACACGTGGACGGCGATAGACGGTCTCGGCAGAGCGCTGCCGCTCAACGGGGAGACGGGCGACGTAAGAAACGGCAAATACGTAGGACTTTTCTACTGGTCGTGGCACAACGACAACGCCGGTTCGGAGCCGTTAAACGTGACCGAATTCATGGAGAAATACCCCGAGTCGAAAAACGATTATAAATTCAAAGAGTGGCCGAGGGGCGGTACGGCGTACTTCTGGAACGAACCGATCTACGGCTTCTACAGAACGATAGACAGATGGGTCATCCGCCGCCACGCCGAACTGCTCGCAGACGCGGGCGTCGACGTGATATTCTTCGACAACACGAACGGAACGTATATCTGGAAATCGAGTTACCGCGTGATCTTCGACGTATTCGAGCAGGCGCGCAAAGACGGCGTCAAAGCTCCCGCGATCTCGTTTTTGCTTCCGTTTGACGAGAACGGCTCGAACGTCGTGGTTCAGCTCGAGCTGCTCTATATGGATATATACAGAAACGAAAAATATCAGGATCTGTGGTTCTATATGGACGGCAAACCTCTGATACTCGCGTCAAGCAAAAAACTCGGCACGTCGAATCTGCACAAGGAGATCAAAAGATTCTTCACCTTCCGTCCCGGTCAGCCGGCTTACGCCGGCAGCGACGGAACGCTGAAGCACTGGGGCTGGCTGTCGGACTATCCGCAGGACAGATACTACGCGTCGACCGCCGACAAAAAAGCCGGCAAGGTCGAGCAGATGTCTGTCGGCGTAGCGCAGAACTCGTCGCCTGACGTGCTCTGCACCGCGATGAACGGCGAGAACATATTCGGACGTTCCTACACGCATAAAGACGGCTTCGCTCACTACGCCGAAGAGGATTCTTCGCTTTACGGCTACAACTTCGCCGAGCAGTGGGAATACGCTCTGCAGGTCGATCCGGATTACGTCTTCGTCACCGGCTGGAACGAATGGATCGCCGGCAGGCAGGAGCTCTGGGGCGGAGTCGAGAACGCTTTCGCGGATGAGTTCATCGACGAATATTCGCGCGATATCGAGCCGACGAAGGGCAAACTCAAAGACCATTATTACTATCAGTTCGTCAATTACGTAAGGCGGTTCAAAGGCGCCTCTCCGGCGCCCGCGGCGTCCGCGCCGGTAAGCATCAACGTAAAGGGCGATATATCGCAGTGGAACGGCGTCGCTCCTTACTACGTCGCCTATACCGGCAATACGTTCGACAGAGACGCCAAAGGCTACGGCTCGCTCGTATATACCGACGCGTCGGGGCGCAACGATATCAAAGGCGCGAAAATGGCGCGCGACGCGGAGAACCTCTATATAATGATCGAGTGCGAGAACGATATCTCGCCGTATACCGATCCGGACTGGATGCTCGTATATTTCGATACCGACTGCGAAACACGCAACGGCTGGGAATCTTTCGATTACGTCATAAACAAAACTCCGGCGGATAAAGACGGGCTCACACTCGAACGCTTCACCGGCAGCGGTTACGATACCGAGACGGTCGGCAGATGCGAATACTCCGTATCGGGCAAATATTTGCAGATAAAGGTCAAACGCAGTCTGCTCGGGCTCGGCGACGCTTTCACGGTGGATTTCAAGGTGACCGACAACGTCGCGTGTAACGGCGACATAATGAACTTCTACACGCTGGGCGACGTCGCCCCGGCGGGCAGATTCAGATTCCGTTATACGGCGTCAGCCGGCGGCGCGGAACCGGTCACGGCGGAACCTGTCACGGATCCCTCGACTGACAAAACGGACACGCAGAGACCCGAAGAGACCTCGGAAGGACCGCGCGAAGAAACTAACAACAGCGACACGGTAATAATTATCGCGGCGTGCTCCGCCGCGGCAGTCGCCGTGATCGCGGCGGTCATTGTCGTAATAAAGAGAAGGAAAAAATGAGAGACGTATATTTAGCGTTTGACGGCGGCGGGACCAAACTCGCCGCCGCGGCGCTCTCGGCGCACGGAGAAACGCTTGCCGTGACCGCGGTAAAGGGCGGCGTAAACAAAAAGACCGCGTCGGAGACGCAGATCAGGGCGACAGTCAGATCCGCGATCGAGACCCTGAGGCAGTCGGCCGGAGAATTCCGGGTACTGCACAGCGCGGGCTTCTTCATGCATAACGACGGGATAATCGAAGAACTTACAGGTTCCGGCGTTACGGAGCTCGACGAGGGTCTTCTGGGACTTCTCGCGGCGGGGATAGAAGGCGACGGAGTCGTCATCATCTCCGGCACGGGCGCCGACGCGTATTTTGTAAGAGACGGTAAGACCGTCGAGATAATCGGCGGCTACGGAGCGTTTTTAGGCGACGGCGGTTCCGGCTTCGCGATAGGCAGAGACGCGATAAACGCCGCGGCGCGCTCGTATGAGGGACGCGGAGAAAAGACGCTGCTTGAAGATATGCTGCGCGAAAAATACCCGGCGGAGTCTTTCAGAAAATCGCTTTACGGTATTTACTCGACAGAATATACGGTCGGGAGCATCGCAAACTTCTGCATCGAGTGCGAAAAAGCCGCCGACAAAGGCGACAAGATCGCGGTCGGGATATTCCAAGACGCCGCAAAAGAGCTTTATTCGTATGCGGCCGCGGGGTATAAAAAGCTCGGATTTGAAAAAAGCACGCCCTACACCTTCGCCGGCGGCGTTATAATGCACGATATTTCGCGCGATAAACCGCTTATGGAGCCGTATATCGTCAAAGCGCTGTCCGCCGACGGTATAACGAATTACGTCAAGCCCGCCGGGCAGCCGATAAGCGGCGCGGTAAAGTGGATAAGGAAAAACCTCTGTAAGTAAGACATCATATTTTTGTATCTGCATATAATATAGTATCAAACCACCGGAGGTCGGTATGAGAAAATGCAGAAATAAAGCCGAGTACGTGACCGGCGCGGCGGTATGCTTCAGTCTCGGCATACTCCTTTCGTTCTTTTTGCCGCAGTTTATACTTATCATAATCGAAGCGCTCGTCATACTTCTCGTCGCGGTCATGTTTTTCCTGTACCTGATCAGATAGGAGACGGCATGAAGATAATCGTTATCAAACCGCCGAGATTCATTTCGGCAGTGCTTAAGAAGTTCGTAAAATAAAAACCGGGAGAAACGGCGTCAAAACCGTTTCTCCCTTTTTCATACGAAAGTTATGGCGGCGTAAACGAATCGCCGCTTGCACAAAATTACCGGTCCTCCGCCGCACGGCGCCGGGGACCGGTCTCAATGTTTTGCGGTAAGCGCTATGATCAGATCCGTATCGTCGTCAGACGCGGCTTTGCATCTTACGCGCTTTTTACACTTTTTACATACGTATTCTATGACGAATCCCTTTTTCGGGTCCGGATACGCCGTGACCGGTACGAGCAGTCCCCCGCATTCGTTTGCCCTGTCGCCGGGGTTTATATCGACGTGCTTTGAGCAGAGGCATTTTCTGCAGTGGTCTCTCGACGAATATGAAAGCGGCGGTACGGTCTCGCCGCAGTTTTCACAGACGAAACCCTCGTCGTTTTTTTTGAATAATTTGCCTTGCATAGTAAAAACTCCTCTGCGCAGAATAAAACCAAACGGAAAAACCGTTAAAAAAAGGATTCGGTAATAAAATGAAATTCAAAAATATACTTCTTATCATCTTCGCGGCGATCCTTGCCGCCGCGCTTTCGCTCTGTGCGTACGCGCAGGGTTCGGTAAACAGCAACAACGACGCCCCCGCCGAAACGAACAACGGATACCCGCAGACAGGCGGCGTGTTCGGTACGGACGGAGCGTCTTCGGCTCCCGACGATCCGGCGACGGAATACAACGAGTCAGACGAAATATCTACAGATATTTATAACAGCGACAGCGTATCCGAAACGGAAACGGAACGTATGACGGTGTTAGACCCCGCCGCCAACACGTCGCCTCTGCAGAACGGTATGGCGGGCGGCGGCGCGATGACCGCCGTGCTTGCCGTTACGGCGGCGGTCGCCGGCGCTCTGCTTCTGATCTTCGGATTCGCCGCGAACCGCAGAAGAGAAACCGATCACTGATCAGCGGCGAGAGCCGTCTGCAAAAACGGCAGATCGGCGAGACGCACCGACGAAGCGAACCCGGCGTCAACGCTGATACCTCCGGAGTATTCGCCGTATTTCTTCTCCTTTTTCCCGGCAACTATCCTGCTGTCGAGTTCGGAGAAGAATGCGGCGTTTGCTTCGTTTTTCCACATACCCGGCTCGAGCGGGTATTTTTTCATTATTATGAGTCCGTACGCCGATTCGGAGAGCTTCACCTCGCCGACGCCGAGCGACATCGCGTCGGACACGAACGTTTCGTCGTACGCGTCGTCGGCGGTAAGGAAAAGACCGTCTTCGTATGAGCTCATCGCTTTATCCTGGTTGTATTCCGCCACGAGCGCTTCGAAATCCGCTCCGGCGGCGGCGTTCGAACGGACGGACTCGGCGAGCGCTCTTACCTCGGCCTGCTCTTCTTCGGTCAGATCGACCGTTTTGTAATAACCGGTCGAGGTATCCATAACGGGATATCCGTAAACGTCCGTCACCTGTTTTTTATACGGATCGAGAAGAACGTATTTGATCCTTACGTAGTTATGCTGATAGTATTCTTCCCTCTCGGCGTCGGTAACGGGCTCTTTGCCGGTCTCGCCGAAGAGATAGTCTTCGATTATAAGCTCCTTCGCCTCGTATTCGTATATCTTTTTGAGTTCTCTGACGTTGAGCCCTATGAGCCCGAGCTGTTTGTTGAGTTCGGAGCGCGAGCCGGCCGCCTGAACGTCTTTGTCAACGAACGACTGCACCGTGTCTTCGAGCGTTTTTTTGATCTTCGCGTCTTTGCCGAGTTCGTATTGGTCGTAGAGCGCGGCGCAGACGAGCATATCGTTCACGAGCGAATCGACGTGGGTGAAAACTCTGCCGCCGTACGTCTGCCCCGGCTCGATCTCCCGATCCCAGAATTCCTCGGTATAATCAGATTCGCTTATTACGCCGTAATCCTGCATGATGACGTAGAACCGCGTTTTGTAGTACGCGAGCCAGTATTTATACATATTCTGCGAGACGCTGTATTCGCCGTTGTCGCCGTATGAGGCGTAAGGCACGCTTCTCACGGCGCACGAACAAACCGATAACGCGATAAGCGCGGCGAGCAGCAAACATAATATTTTTTTCATTTCGACCTCTTACATGAAATACTGCCATATAGGCGAAGACGGCATTTCGCTTATTTTATATTTTCCGGTCACGTCTTCGTTTATCACGATCCTGTCGTAATAGGACGAGGTGAGCTCCTTGAACGCCGCCTCGGTGACGAGTTCTTCAAAGTTGTAGAAATCGCCGCTCTCGCTGTTTTTATTCCATGCGCCTTCGTCAAGCTCTATGCGGTGGATTATATGTATGCCGAGCTCGGATTGGAACAGCTTGTACTCGCCGATCTTCAACGCCGTGACCTCGTCTGACAGCGCGGCGAAATAGTCGTTCGGCACGGTCAGATAATGACCGTTTTTGTATTTGCTCTTGGACAGCTCTTCGGAATACTCGTCTATCAGTGCGTTGAAGTCTTCTCCGCTCTCGGCGCGCCGTAACACCTCGTTTGCGAGCGCGAGTTTTTCTTCGAAGCGCGCGTCGCTGATCTCGACGACCTGCGCGTGACCTTCTTCATCGTATTTGATATTGCCGTTTTCGTCCAGATCGTAATCGTAATTCATAAGATAGAAATGCTCGAAGCGGTAATATTTGTTCTGATAATAGTTTTCTCTCTGCTGATCGGTCACTTTCATAACGCCGTCGTCGCCGTAGAGATAATCCTGAAGCGCGCCGGCTTTCGAGTCGATCATGAGTATATCGTACAGATCGTCTTTCGTTATATTGAGCGAGGAGAACGGTTCTTCGCTTTTTAACGCCTCTTCTCCGCCGGCGGCTTCCACAAGTCCCGCGAGCAGTCTGCCGACGTACGTTTCTTCGGATTCGGATATCTGAAGTTTATAGAAGTCGAAAAGAAACGCGCTGACGAGGCGGGCTTTGATCGCCGTATCGGATACGTTCTGCAGATAGTCGTCGACTCTCACGCCGCCGTATTCGGACGACCAGAACGACTCGCTGTCGGACTGACCGAAGGTCGACAGCCAGTACTGCTTATAGCAGGTAAGATAATACGCGTAGACCTTTTCGGAAAACGACGTTTTGCCTATTTTCATCGCGGACCGGCCATTCGAGCAGGCAAAGAGGCTCAGCGCGAGCGCGAGTATCAGGATCGCCGCCGCCGGTCTTATCAGTTTTTTCATACCGTCACCTTTATCAACTGTCAATATATATCTTTATCATACGGTTTTTTTCAAATTTTATATTTCCGTATTTACAATTATACATTATCCGTTCGCTTTGAATAAACCTTATATTGTTAAATTTTTTTCGGAGGACGCGGCGCGGAAAAACAAAAAATTATAAAAAGTTTTAAAAAAGGTATTTAAATCTTCGGATATATACTGTATAATAGAAAATGACGAAAAATACCGTTTCAAAAAACAGGTGATCAAAATGAATGAATTCAAAAAGCCGGCGCTGCTTCTGCCCGCCGGATCTCCCGAATGCTTCGAAGCGGCTCTCGCCGCCGGAGCGGATGAAATATATCTCGGCGGCAAGAACTTCAACGCGAGACAGAACGCCGAGAATTTCACCGACGAACAGATATTTGAAGCTATAAGAAAGGCGCATTTTTTCGGCGTGAAGGTATACGTAACGCTGAACACTCTGCTGCTCGACCGCGAGCTCGGCGATGCTCTCCGGTTCGCCGAATCGCTTTATCTGCACGACGTCGACGCGATAATCGCGACCGATCCGGGCTTCGCCTCGGCTCTGCACGCGAGATACCCCGATCTGAAACTGCACGCGAGCACGCAGTGCTCGGCGCATAACGCCGAGGGCGTGAAGCTGCTTGCGTCGCGCGGTTTTTCGCGCGTTGTGCTCGCGCGGGAATGCTCGCTCGACAATATAAAGAAGATACGCGCCGCCGTACCTGATACGGAGCTTGAGATCTTCGTTCACGGCGCGCTCTGCGTATGCCACTCGGGCATGTGCGAGTTCTCGGCTTACATGGGCGGCAGAAGCGGCAACCGCGGCCAGTGCGCCCAGCCGTGCAGACTGCCGGACGCAGACGGCGTATGCCGCTGTTCGTTAAAAGACAACTGTCTCGCCCCGCATATCGAAGAGATAATCGCCTCGGGCGTTACGAGCCTGAAGGTCGAAGGGCGTATGAAATCGCCCGCGTACGTTTACGGCGTTGGCAAAATATACAGGACCCTGCTCGACGCGGGGCGCTCAGCCACCGAAGAAGAGCTTGACAAGCTCGCCGCGCTTTTCAGCAGAAGCGGATTTACCGACGGTTATTTCACCGGCAATATCGGTTCCGATATGCTCGGCGTGCGCACGGAAGAAGACAAGCAAAAGACCAAAGCGGCGGAAGCCGAAGCGGAAGCGGAACTTTATCACGGCAAACGCAGACTGCCGGTGACCGTTTCAGCCGAGATACGCGCGAACAGCGTGTCTTCGCTCACGCTGACGGCGGGCGCCGATTCGGTGACGGTCTACGGCGACGTGCCGGAGACGGCGGTGACCGCGCCTCTGACCGAACCGGACGTTGTGAAAAACCTCTGCAGATTCGGAAATACGCCGTTTTCAGTCGACATATCGTCGTTTTCTCTGTATCTCGACAAAGGCGTCTCTCTGCCGATATCGTCGATAAACTCTCTGCGCAGAACGGCGGCAGAGCGGCTTGAAGCCAGAATAAACACGGTATTCTATCCCGACCGCAGAAAGACGGGATATATGGAACCGGCGAAACCTCACCGGGGCGGCGCGGACGGATGCGGCACCGCGGCGCACTTCGTACGGGCGAAAGGCATGCCGCCGCGCAAGGCGCTCGGAGGTTTCTCTCACATCTTTCTGCCGATAGACGAATATCTCGACGCGCCCACTCACGTGCGCGACGCAGTCGACGGAGTGGAACTGCCGCCGGTCGTTATGCAGAACGAATTCTCTCTGCTCGAAGAAATGCTCATACGCGCCAAACTCTGCGGCATCAAGCACGTCGCGGTACAGAACATCGGTCAGCTGCGCGCCGCGCAGAGATACGGTTTTCAGATACACGGCGGCATATTCATGAACGTGTATAACGGCAAGACCGCCGAAGTGCTCGCGAAAGAGGGCTTCACCTCCCTGATACTCTCGCCCGAGCTGAACGCCGTGCAGATGAAGGCCGTTGCGGCCGCTTCTCCCGTGCGTACCGGAGCCGCCGTTTACGGCAAACTGCCGATGACCGTGCTTGAAAAGTGCATCATACGCGAGATAGCAGGCGTCAGAAAACCCGCCGGAAAATGCGAAGCGTGCGGCGACGGCGAATTCCGCTACTACCGCGACAGAACGGGCGAACAGATACCCGTGCACCGCGAATTCATACACCGCAACGTAACGTACAACCCTTACCCGATCTATATGGCTGACAAGCTCGATCCCGTCGCCGACGGCGCGGTCGGCGATCTGCACTACTTTTTCACCGACGAAACGCCCGAAGAGGCCGAAGCGGTGATCGAAGCGTACCAAACGAAAGCCCCGACGGATAAGAAGATCAGAAGGATGTAAAAAAATGAAAATAAAGATCAAAAAACTGAAAGAAAACGCGAGACTGCCCGAATACAAGACCGATTTTTCGGCGGCCGCCGACCTTTACGCGTGCCTCGAAGGACCGCTGACGGTGAAACCCGGTCAGAGAGCCGGTATACCGCTCGGCTTCGCGATGGAATATGAAGACAACGACGTCGTCGCCGTGATCTGCGCGAGGAGCGGTCTCGCTTCAAAGCACGGCATGACGCTGTCGAACGGCATCGGCGTCGTCGACCCCGATTACAGAGGCGAGCTGACCGCGGCGATGATAAACCTTTCTGATAAAGAATACACGGTATATCCGGGCGACAGAGTCGCTCAGCTGATGTTTATGCCTATAGTGCGCGGCTGTTTTGAAGAAGCTGAAGAGCTGACCGAGACAAAACGCGGCGAAGGCGGTTTCGGCTCGACGGGTAAATGATATGGAAAAGATCATTCTCGCCTCGTCTTCGCCGAGGCGCAGAGATATTCTGACCGCCGCCGGCATACCCTTTGAGATCGTAACGAGCGACGCCGACGAGACCTGCCCGCAGGGTCTGCGCCCCGACGAATACACGGTGACTCTCGCGCTGCGCAAGCTGAACGCGGTTTACGAAGCGACGAAGAGCGAACGGCTCATACTCGCCGCCGACACGGTCGTTGCGATAGACGGGCTGATACTCGGCAAACCGGAAAACGAACAGGACGCGTTCGAGATGCTCTCAAGGCTCTCGGGCAGAGTGCATCACGTTTACACCGGCATAGCGATGAAAAAAGGCGGCAAACTCGTAACCGACTGCGGCGTAACGGCGGTGAAGATGAGAGAGCTTACAAAAGACGAGATACGCGCTTACATAGCGACCGGCGAGCCTTTCGGCAAAGCCGGATCTTACGCCGTGCAGGAACGCGGCGGCGCGCTCGTCGAGAGCGTATCCGGCAACTATCAGAACGTCGTCGGACTGCCGATAGATCTCGTGCTGACGCACTTGAAAAACGATTTCGGCATAGGTATTTTTTCGTGACGGAGGCTTGATTTGTGAAAAAGATAGGTATTGACCTCGGCACGTCGGTGACAAAGATATGCGTCAAGGGCAGGGGCATCGTGCTCCGCGAGCCGACCGCCGCAGCATACGACAGAAACACGGGCGAGATAATCGCCTCGGGTACGAAAGCGAAAAAAATGATAGGCAGAACTCCGCCCGAAAAGGAGGTCGTAACGCCCATGAGAGGCGGCGTTATCGCCGATTTCGAAGACTGCGTGCAGATGCTCTCGTCGTTTTTATACAAGATCGGCGCGCGCGGCATACTCTCGCGCCCCAAGGCGGCGGTCGCCGTTCCGTGCGGCGTGACCGAGGTCGAACGCAACGCCTTTGAAAACGTCTGCGTCGCCGCTTCGGGCCGCGACATATTCATGCTCGTCAAAGAACCTATGGCGGCGGCTCTCGGAGCCGACGTCGACATACTCAAGACAAAAGGCAGACTGATCGTCGACATAGGCGGCGGCAACACGCAGAGCGCCGTTATATCGTACCGCGGCGCCGTTTCTTCAGGTATGATACGCACGGGCGGTTCGGATTTCGACGGTGCAATAGTCCGTTACGTAAAAGACCAGTATAACGTGGTCATAGGCAGGCAGACAGCCGAGATAATGAAAAAATCCGTCGGGTCCACTCATCCCCTCTCCGAAAAAGGCGAGTGCGAGGTCTATGGCAGAAACACGCTCACCGGTCAGGTCGAACGGCTCGTGATCCGCTCGGGCGAGATACGCGTCGCCGTCGAAGAAGAACTTTACAAGATCGCCGAGAGCATACGTTCCGTACTCGAATCGACGCCGCCGGAGCTTGCGTCCGACGCGTTCGACACCGGCATGATACTTTGCGGCGGCTCTTCTCTGCTTTCGGGCATAGATAAATTCATGTCAGAAAAGCTCGGTATGCCCGTATTCGTCTGCCGCCACCCGCTCGACTGCGTGAGCCGCGGCATGGAAAAGATACTCGACAACCCGTTCGAGCTTGCGGAGATCGTATGTCTCGGGGAAGATGAGGATATATGAAATTCTTTAAAAGCAAATTTTTCGTCATAACCGCGCTCATCGCGGTCATCATAGCCGTAACCTTCACGGTGATGAGCGCGCTCGGATACTCGTCGTATATAAAATCGGGGCTTAATACGGTCCTCACGCCTTTCCGTCTGCTCGCAGACAAGACCGGCGAAGCGCTCGAAGGCTACGCGGCGTATATCACCGAATTCGACCGGTTGAAAGCCGAGAACAAAGAGCTCAAAAACCGGATAGAGCAGATGCAGGGCGAGGTGCAGGCCGCCGCGGCGATACGCGAAGAGAACGAACAGTTCCGCAAATATCTCGAAATAAAAGCCGAACACCTCGACTACACGTTCGAAAACGCCGCCGTCATCGGACGCGAATCGAACAATTACATGACCGTCTTCACGCTGAGCAAGGGTAAAAACTACGGCATCGAGGCGGGCATGCCCATAATCGCCGAAAACGGCGGTCTTATCGGCGGCGTTACCGACGCCGGCGGCACGTGGGCTTCGGCTTCGTCGCTCACCGACCCGTCTTCCGCGGTAGGCGCCTACGTTGAGCGTTCGCTCGCGGCGGGCATCGTATCCGGCGACTATACTCTCGGCAGATCGGGGCTTTGCAAAATGAATTACATATCCGACGGCGCCGACATACAGGTCGGCGACAGGATACTTACTTCCGGCATAGGATCCGTGTATCCGCGCGGGCTCGTTATCGGCACGGTCACCGAGGTCGTGACCGATGAAAACACGCGGTCCAAATACGCCGTCGTGAGACCTCTCGCCGAGCAGACCGGCTTTTCGTCGGTAATGGTGCTCACCTCATACGAAAAATACGTTGAAAATTAAGGTTTGAAATGAAAAAAGCAGCCGTTTACAGAGGCGCGAGGATAATACTTACGTCGGTATATCTGTTCATCGCCGCACTTGCTCAGTGCAGCGTTTTTCCGCATATACGGCTGCTCGGGGCGATACCGGATTTCGCGCTCTGCGCGACCGTCTGCGTAAGCTGTTTTGAAGAAAAGCGCGTGTTCTGCGTGCTCGCCGTCGCGGCGGGCTTTCTGCTCGATCTCGCCGGCGGTTCCGCTTACGTCGTGTCGCCCGTACTGTTTCTGATCCTCGCCGCGGCCGCATCGGCTGCGGTCGACAAATTCCCGTCTCTGCGCTCGGTATGCGCGCTCGCCGTTATGCTCGCCGGCTCCGCTCTGAGCAGCGTTTTCTCGGCGGTCATACTCTCTGTCCGCGGCGCCGGGTTCGGCGACGCGCTGCTGCATACGTCTTTACCTCAGCTGCTCTATTCAGCCGTCGTGTTCATACCCGTTTATCTGCTCACAAAACTTCACTATACGGTATTCAAAAATGAAAAACGGTGAAATTATCAAAAAAAGCGTATCGAAAGTAAACTTCCGTCTTCTGCCGCTGTACGTGATATTCGCGGCGGCGATGGTCGTTTTTCTGATAAAGCTCATAAACATACAGATAACCGGCGCGGATTATTACAAGTCGGCTTCTTCCGTCACGCACACGCGGCGCGTCACCGTCGAGCCGGTGCGCGGCGAGATATTCGACAGAAACGGCGTGCCGCTCGTTACGAACGCCTGCACGGAAGCTCTGCTGCTCGATTACGAGGCGATGCCGTCGCGCGCCTCGGAACGCAACGCCGCGATAGCGAAGCTCTCCGGAATACTGCGTAAATACGACTGCGGCGTCAACACGGTAATGCCTACGCTCGGTTCTTACCCGCACGTCGCTTACGACGACGAGGCGCTGCGCGACGCATCGGTAAGAAGCCGCTTCACGAGATTCCTTACAAGATACGGCTTCGGTACGGACATACCGTGCGTGGAACTGTACGAGGCTCTGTTCGGCAAACTCGGACTGCTCGACGATCTCGGCGAGCACGTATACGACAGCGAGACGGAAGACGTGATTATCCGCGTGCTTTATACGCTCGACGTTTACGACTTCGCGCCCGGCAATCCGTTCGTGCTCGCAGACGACGCGGAGCTCAAACTGATAACGGAGATACTCGAGGCGAACTGCCGCGGCGTTTACGTCAAAAAGATGTTCACCCGCGTTTACCACTACCCCGAGGCGGCTTCGAATATCGTCGGCAGGATCGGCAAAATACCTTCCGACAAGATAGATCTGTATCTTGCAAAGGGATACTCCTACGACGCGACCGTGGGACTTGACGGCGTCGAGGCGGCGTTTGAAGACGTACTGCGCGGCGAAGACGGAGTTACCGTCATAACGGAAGACGAATACGGCAACATAATAGAATCTCACACGGAAAAAGAAGCCGTGCCGGGAAAGAACGTATACCTCACGATAGACATAGAACTTCAGCAGACGGCGCTTTCCGCGCTCGAAGCCCAGATCAAAAAAATAGTCGCCGCGGCAAAGGCGAGCGGCGAGCCCGACAGCGGCGAGAAGGCCGACAGCGGCGCGCTGAGCGTCGTATCGCTGCAGGGCGAGGTGCTCGCGCTCGCAACGTACCCGACGTACGACATAACGAAACTCGGGGAGAACTACGCGGAATACTCGTCAGACCCGAGAAAACCGCTTTTCGACCGCTCGCTTTTCGGCAATTATCAGCCCGGCTCGACTTTCAAACTCGCGACGACGGTCGCCGCGCTTGAAAGCGGCACGATAACGCCCGGCACGGTAATAGACGACAAGGGCAAATACACGTTCTACGAAGACTACCAGCCGAGCTGCTGGTACGTGCGCGGTCACGGCAAACTCGACCTGCTCGAGGCTATCGGTAAATCCTGCAACTACTACTTTTTCGAGGTCGGCAGGCTCACCGGTATCGAAACGATGAACAGATACTGCTCCGCGCTCGGGCTCGGCAAGCACACGGGAATCGAACTGCCCGAGACCGAAGGCGTTCTCGCCGGCCCGGAATATTCAGCCACAGTCGGCGAGATATGGGTGCCGGGCGACACGCTGCAGGCTGCCATCGGCCAGTCGAAAAACTCGTTCTCGCCGCTTCAGCTCTCGTGCTATATAGCGACGATACTCAATAACGGCGACAGATACAAGGCGACGATACTTTATAAGACCTGCAACTATTCCGGCTCCGACGAGCAGATAAACTACCCGAAGGTGACCGACAGCATAGAGATATCAGACCGCACGGTCGCCGCGGTCAAACAGGGCATGAAAAATTCAAAAGAATGGACGTCGGACACTAAAAACTACAAATTCGACGTCGGCACCAAGACCGGTACGGCGCAGACGACGAAAACGAACAACAACGCCGTGCTCGTCGCGTTCGCTCCGTACGATACTCCGGAATATTCGATAGCCTGCGTTATCGAAAACGGCGCGAAAGGCGGCAACGCCGCCGCCCCGGTTTACGACGTGATATCGCACATATACGGCCTCGACTCGAACGGCGCGCCGAAAAAATAAGAAAATTTTCCGGTTTTTTGTAACCTTTTACCCGTTTTTTACGACTTATATAGTGAAACCGTAAAAAAGGAGAAAGACGATGAAGATGAAGATCAAAATCAAAGAAATAATATGTCTGATACTGCTTTCGGCTATGCTTCTCTGCACCGTATCGTGCATGAGGGTAAGCGCGGCGGAGCTTTCCGCGGGATTTCACGGCAATTACCGCGGCGAAGACGGAGTAGACCCGGGGATCTATAATAATTACGCTTTCACGCTGTTTTCGAAGTCGAATGAAAACGGCGAAAACCTGCTGATCTCGCCGCTCTCGGCGCTCGCCTGCACGGCTATGCTCTGCAACGGCGCCGGCGGCGAAACGCTCGCCCAGCTCGAAGCAGCGCTCGGCTGTGATACGGGCAGTCTCAACAAAACCGTTTACGCCGCTCTGTCGGGTCTTGTCTCCGGCAAGGATCACAGGATCGGATCGGCGAGTTCCATGTGGGTGCACGAAGGGCTCAACGTAAGATCCGATTACTTACAGACAAACGCCGACTATATCGGCGCACAGGTCTATTCGGCGAAATTCGACGACTCGACCGTAAAGGATATAAACAACTGGGCGAAGAAGAAGACCGACGGCATGATACCGCATCTTGTCGACGATCTGCCCGTCGATTCGGTCATGGCGCTTCTCAACTCCGTGCTTTTCGACATGAAATGGCAGGAAAAGTACGAAAAGGACGATATATCCGACGGCGTGTTCCGTAACGCCGACGGTTCGGCGAAGACCGTGCCGTATCTGCACTCCGACGAGGGCGTGTATTTCAGCGACGAAAATACGGTGGGCTTCGCTAAATACTATCTCAATTCCGACTATATGTTCATAGGTCTTTTACCCGATGAAAGCATTGATATAAATGAATATATAAATACTTTTACCGCAGAAAAATGGGCGGCTCTGTGGAGCGCGAGAGAAAACGCGTCGGTGGTGACGGCGATGCCGGAATTCGATTTTGATTCCGAGACGGATCTGCAGGCGGTATTCAAATCGCTCGGCGTGACCGATCTGTTCGATCCCGACAAAGCGGACCTTTCAAAGATCAGCGATCAGACGCTTTACTGCTCCGTATTCAGGCAGAAAGCTCGCATCGAACACGGCAGAAACGGCACGAAAGCCGCCGCCGTGACTTTCAGCTTTCTATGCGGCAGAGCGGCGCCTTCGGAACTTGTCGTCCATCTCGACCGTCCGTTCGTATTTCTTATCGCCGACGCAAAGACCGGCTCACCCGTGTTCACGGGCGCGGTGAAAAACCTTTAAAACAAATTGCGCCGCAATGCGCGCACAGATCATCCGGCGCGAACTGTGTTCATGAACTCTCCGGGGCGCATTAAACGGGCTGCCGCAAACGCGACAGCCCGCCGTTTTTATTATCTTTATTACTCCTGATTTTCGGTCACGTAAGGTATGCCCTTTTCGAGCATCCAGAGCGGGCTCACGAAAGAATCTTCGAACGATACGGAGAAATGAACTCTCTCGGCGTCGCCGAAACCGCTGTCGTTCGTATACGCGATCAGGTCGCCGCGCGTTACGGTCTGACCGACAGTTACGCGGCTCGCGTCGACTCTCGTATACCACGTTCTTACGCCGTTGCCGTGATCTATTACGATCACTCCGCCGTTTATCACCGTCTGACCGACGTACGTCACCTGACCGGAGAGCGCGGCGTGCACCTCGGATCCGCTCGACACGTGATAGTCTATACCGTTATGACGGAACGTCTCGCCCGTCGCTTTCAGCGTCATCGTGAGACCGTAACCGGTCTTGTAGTCTTTTCTTCTCGTCGGGAACTCGAGTTCTTCGGTATTGCAGAGATTGCCCGAGGCGGAGGCGAGCGAAAATACGTTTTTACACATATCCTCCGACTGTTTTTTGTTCTCGTCGGAGAAGAAGCGGGCGATCTCCGCCGCGGAATTTGCGTAAGTCTTTGTATTGAACTGCGTCGGTTCGACCGTGACCGAGAACTGAGATACCGCGCCGTCGCATTTGAAGGTCAGCTTGTATTCGCCGGGCTCGGTGTCGTAAGACGTCGGGAGGAACGCCACGGCGGTATCGCCGTTGTCGTAGAATCTCGGCATCGTCTTGAGCGCCGGTTCACATTCGACGGTTATATCGGCGGCTTTGGCGTTTTGCGCCGAAATGCCTATAACTCCGCCCTGGTCGACCGAACGCGCGGTCAGCGTATACGAAGCGTTGGCTTTTACGTAAGCGTCGAAATAGTACGTGGCGGAGCCGTAAGAACGTACGGTCTCGCTTTCGTTCCACTGCGCTTCAAGCTTTATTCTGAAGTATTTCGGCTCGTCGGTCTCAAGACCCGGAAAGTCCGAAAGCAGTCTCGACACGGAAGCGTCGCCTTCGTTGTACGTGATTATAACCGAAGACGGTTCGCGCGAAAATTCGAGATTGAGTGTCTGGCGCGATATATCGTCAACTTTCTTGACCGCCGACGACGACGGCACCTCTATCGGAGTGAAATGGCCGTCGAGCGTACTGTAATTCCATGATATCTCGGCGGGTTCGATCACCGTCTTGTCCGAGCCTACCGTGAGAGTCGGCGCCGCCGTATCGTACAAAGTGACGGCGAGCGACGAATTCATGAATTTTCTGCAAAGTATCGGATCGGCTTTATACGCGTTGTCTGCTCCGTCGAGGAAATATACCTCGTTCGGCATATCGGCGGACATATAGAATCTGTATTCCGCCGCGGTCTGCCCTCTGAAGAACTTGAACAGAAACGACCGGAACGTGAATACCGCGTTCGGAACGGAGTTTACCTGCGCGCCTTTCGCAAGATCGACGTAAAACGCGATGGATTCTTCGTCGGTAATTGTGTAAACGCTGCCGTCGGGATCGGTTATTTCCACCTTGGAGATGTTTTCGGGTTCTTTGATCACGTCGGCTGCTTTAGGGCGGTACAGTATCGGTATAAGAATAAGCGGTATCAGCAGGGCGATTATACTTATCAGTATCGGCAGCTTGCTTTTCATACTTCTTTCCTCTCTAAATATAACTTCCGGTCACTCTATGACCATTTCAGCCTCGACGTTTGTCCTCCCGTCGGACCGAACGGTTCGGAAATACCTTACGCCGTCGCTCTGCGCCGTATAGACCTTCAGAACGTCGCAGAGAGGCGCTTCGGAAATGAACGAAACGTTCAGTGAGACGACGCGGCCTCCGGTCTTCTGCCTCGCCTCCGGTGTGAACGAGAACAGCATATCGGGGTAGACCGTGTTGTTCATATGCCCGTTGCCGTCGCAGTCGGCGTAAAACACCTCGCGCTCGCCGCAAAGCGAGAGCGGAACGTCGCGCAGGTTTATTCTGCCCGGGGCGTCAATGCCGACGGTATCGGTATCGGTATGCTTCGACGTGTCGATATCGGTCACGCGGTAGATCTTTCTGTCTTCGACTCCGACGAGCGCCCATACGGTTATCGCTTCTGCGGCTAAAACGCCGCGGCAGAAAAGACGGTGGGCGCGGTTGAAAACGGCGCCGTGACAGTCGTAAAGCCACGTCTCGGCGATAAGCGTGTCATGCGCTTTGACCGAGCCGTAAACGCTCAGATTCAGGCGGCTCAGTATAAACGCCTTGCCGTCTTCTCTCATCTGATCGTACGAATAACCGGTCGTATAGAGCTGAAGGT
>JAEEJH010000022.1 GCA_016281775.1 Clostridiales bacterium
CGTGATCGAGACGGGATCAGCCGTGCCCGAAGGCACGACCGCGGGTCTTACCGTTGAACTGTACTGTTACGATGAAGATATGACTGTCTACGATCTCGGCGCGGTCGACGGCTCTTCCGGCAGGCTCGTCGTAGATTTAGGCAGTCTGATACCCGCCGGCAAAGATTTCAGCTGTCAGCTGAAATGCTCCGGCTCTCAGGGTCAGGCGCTCGACTTCACCTGCGTAATGATGACCGACACGGCAGCACCGTAAAACAAAATAAAAACGGCGTCTTCCCGTATGGGACGACGCCTGTTTTATTTTATTCTATTCTTATATTACTCTGAAAAGTCGTTCAATCCGGTGATATCAAGCGCTTTTTTATATTTTTCGAGGCTTATCACCGGGTCGCCGCACAGATACGTGTTGCGGTACGTACCGCCGTCGTATTCCCACTCGATAAGATAAAACGCGTGATCATCAAAACCTACGTACGCCGCGGTCGCGCTTTCGTTGTCTTTTAACGTGATGACGCCGTTTGCAATCTCCGTTTTTTCGAAGTCACCCGTGGCGTCGGGCGAAAGAACGCCTATGCGGTAAACGCGGTATTTGCAGTCGGCGTCTTTTTGCAGGTCGTTCACGCCGCAGAGCCTTACGCACGTTTTGCCGCCGCGCTCCTCCGGCTCGTCGAACATGAAGCAGACCGGCTGCTGAGAACGGCGTATGTAGTGATACGCGAGCTTTTTACCATAATAATAATCCACTACAGCGTCCGAAATCTGCGGCCAGCCGTCGATCAGGTTCCACCAGATTATGCCCGTGCGCCGCCATTTCGACAGTCTGAACCGTTCGATAAAGAACTTCATCGCCTCGGCCTGCGATATCTGACTTGCAAGCGCAAAGTCACACAGTCCTTCCGGCACCGAGCCGAACAGCGTTTTTATCTGGTTCACCATAAGAGCGGTGCGGTACGCAAACGGCGCGTTCTCGGAGAGCTCGGGCGAGGAGCCGTGCACGCGCCATTCCGCGTTCGACGTATATCTGCCTTCTTTTTGCAGTATTTTTTCGTCGTACCAGTGATAAAGGTTTTCTTCCGATATGAATTTTGCAAGCGACGAAGGCGAGGGACAGCCGTGATATCCGATCTCGCTTGCAAAATGACATAACGTGCTTTTATAGTATTCGCCTTTGTAATAGTCGCGCGGTCCCCAGATATGATCTTCGGATAACGCGCCGTATCCGTCGCCGCCGCCCGATCTGAACCCTTCCTCGTCGATATACGGAGAGGAGGGAAGATACGGACGCGAAAAATCCTCGGCGCGGAGTATCTCGGGTATCACGCGCCGCGTTATCGCGTTGCCGTTCGGGTCAAGCGTGACGCCGCTGCCGTACATATACGAGTAATCGCATTCGTTGTCGCCCGCCCAGAGTATTATGCTCGCGTGGCTGCGCAGACGCTTTACGACCGAGCGGACCTCGTCGCTTATCATGTCGTAAAAATCCTCTTCCTGCGGGTATACTCCGCACGCCATTGCGAAATCCTGCCAGACCATTATGCCGTGCTCGTCGCACAGATCGAAAAAGCGGTCGCTTTCGTAAACGTTGCCGCCCCAGCAGCGCACGCCGTTGCAGCCGGTATCGAGCAGAAGCTCAAACGCGCGGTCGAGCCGCTTTATATCGTTTGAATGGAACGCGTCGAGCGGTACCCAGTTAGTGCCGAGATAAAATATCTTTTTGCCGTTTATTATGAACCGGAATTCGCCGCTGCCGTCTTTGTCGGTCGTACTCGTGCGCTCGAGGCGCACCGTGCGTATACCGACGCGCGTTTTATATTCGTCGACCGGCTCGCCGTTTTTACAAAGCGTTACTTTAACGGTGTAAAGCGACGGCTCGCCGTAATTTTTCGGATACCACAGCTTTGACGACGGCACGTGTATTTTAAGCGTTCCGCAGACACCGTAGATGCGGTTTTCGGCGTAAAACCGGCTGTCTTCGCATACGCCCTCGGCTTTGACCGAATAATCCTTCAGGCCTCCGTCCGAAATATTGAGCGTATAGCGCAGATATAACAGCGAATCTCCGCCGTCGACGGCTTTTACCGTGTATATGAAAGCGTCGGCGATCCCGTCGTCGGGCTTGCTTATAATATATGCGGAACGCCAGATGCCGCCCGTCGGTATGCGCGGCATTATATCCCATCCGCAAAGCGACGGCGCGCGTCTGATATACAGCATATCGGACAGATACTCCAAAGAAGCCGAATTCGCGGGAGTCGGGCGCGTCCCGTTCACACGCGACGCGGGAATGATGTGTATGAATATCTCGTTATCGTCTTTCAGAAAGCTGCCGGGGATACACAGCTCGTGAGTTATCAGCATATTGGCGGTACTTCCGATAAAACCGCCGTTTATAAATACCGCGGCAAACGTGTCGATCCCCTCGAAGCGCAGACAGATCCGCCCGCCCGTAACGGAGGGGAACCGTCGGTAATAGAAAAGATGCGTATCTTCATAGTTTTGCAGATCGAGGATGTTGAGAGAATAATAAGGATCGCCTGTTTTACCGGTAAGATAAAGGTCCTGACCGAAAACGCCGGGAACTTTCACCGTCAGTTTTTCAAGCGGCGGCAGATCCGCCGAGCACTGCGGTTTTCTGCCGAGTTTTTTATATTCGCTTTCTTTCATATACGACAGCGTCCATTCGCCGTCAAGCTCAAACAATATCTTATCCATCTTTTATCCGCCTTTTTTTGCTTTATGATACGATTATAGACCGCGGCGTCGGATAAAGCAATACCCATTATGCAAATTTTCGGTAAAATTACGCGGTCCGCCCCGCTTTCCGCGTTGACAAATCATATCCGGGGTGTTATAATCGAAATGAAATATATTTATTGGAGTTTATAATGAAAAAAGAATCTGCAAAGATAATCGACGGGCTGATAAACAGATATCCGTCCCTGTCGGTATGTAAAGACGATATAATAAAACTCGCGGACGCGCTGATACTCTGCTGTAAAAACGGCGGGAAACTGCTTGTTTGCGGCAACGGCGGTTCCGCCGCCGATGCGCAGCATATAGTCGGCGAATTGATGAAAGGCTTTTGCAGCAAAAGACCGCTGAACGGTAACGAAAAAGCGGAACTTCAAAAATACGGCGAAGAAGGCGCGCTGCTCGCAGATAAACTGCAGTCGCCTCTGCCGGCGATATCGCTTTATAACGAAACGGCGCTGATCACCGCGTACTGCAACGACGCCGATCCGTCTCTCGTATTCGCTCAGCAGGTTTACGCGTTGGGTAAACCCGGCGATCTGCTTCTTTGCATAAGCACCTCCGGCAATTCCGAAAACGTGTTCCTCGCCGTGCCCGCCGCTAAAGTAAGGGGGATGACGGTCGCCGCGCTGACGGGCAACACCGGCGGCAGACTCAAAAACGTCTGCGATATTTGTATAGCCGTACCCGAGACGGAGACGTATAAGGTCCAGGAGCTTCATTTGCCGGTATATCACGCAGTCTGCCTTTGCGCGGAAGAGGAATTTTTCGGGTAAACGAATGAAACTTATAGGGATCGATATAGGCGGGACTAAATGTTCCGTGGTCACGGGCGACGAAACAGGCCGCGTGACCGGCAAAGTGAAAATCGAAACGAAAGGCGTAAAAGAAACGCTTAAAAGCATCTTCGACGCCGTGCGCGCCGCGCTGCCCGCCGACGCCGTCGGCATAAGCTGCGGCGGACCGCTCGACGAAAAAAACGGCGTCATACTTTCGCCGCCGAATCTTCCGGGGTGGGACCGTATCCCGATCTGCGATATGATCGAAAACGGATTCGGCATAAAGTGCGCGATAAAAAACGACGCCGACGCCTGCGCCGTCGCCGAATGGAAATACGGGGCCGGCAAAGGCTGTGACAATATGGTGTTCCTCACGTTCGGTACGGGTATGGGCGCCGGGCTGATAATAAACGGCGCGCCCTATTCCGGCGCTAACGGCAACGCGGGCGAGGCGGGTCATATAAGGCTTGCCGCGCGCGGTCCGGTCGGATACCGTAAAGCCGGCTCGTTCGAGGGCTTCTGCAGCGGCGGCGGGATAAAACAGCTCGGTGTTTCCGCGGCAAAAAAGCTTTTCTCAAAGGGAGCTTCCGGCCCTCTGTTCTGCAAAACAGAAGACGAATTGCCGTCGATAACCGCAAAAAGCATAGCCGAGGCGGCGTATAAAGGCGATAAGACAGCGACAGATATATATAAAAAATCGGCGCGGTATCTCGGCGCGGGGATATCCGTGATAATAGATCTGCTGAATCCCGAAGCGGTCGTTATCGGCGGCATCTATCCGCGCTGTGAAGATCTTTTGCGCGGCGAAATGACGAAGGCGATAAAAAAAGAAGCGCTTTCGTTTTCCGCGTCGGCTTGCCGCATAGTTCCGGCGTATTTCAAAGACGGTATAGGCGACGTCGCCGCCCTTTCGGCAGCGGCCTTTCTTGCGGAGCGGATCGCGGGGGAAAAATGATATGGAATACGTAAAATTCGACATAAAAAAGGAGAGGTGGCTTTATGAATATCGCTGCGCGTTTTTCGTTCAATTATAACGGCAGACCTTTTGACTTATCCGGCGCAAAGGTGACGCCGGCGGATTACGGATTTTTATACGAGCTGTCCGACGGGCTTTGCATAGAGCTTCGCAAGCGTGAATACCCGAAATATAACGCCGTCGGCTGGACGCTCTGGTTCGAAAACAAAAGCGGGACCGAAAGCGGTCTGATAAGCGATATATGCGACTGCGACTCCGCGTGGTGCTTCGGCGAAAACGGCGGAAAATCACGGGTTTCGGTATTCGGTACCGCGGGTAATCTGGGTTACGAAACGTACCGGTACGCGGATCGGATCGCGCGCGAATTCGAGGTGACGGAGAGCGTGCTGACACGCGGCGGCTCGCTCAGTTATCATCCGCGCGGCGGGAGATCGTCAAGTTATCAGATGCCGTTTTTCGATATTTATACGCAAGGTCACGGGCTTATCGCCGCCGTAGGATGGTCGGGGCAGTGGCAGGCTTCTTTTTCGCACCTCGACGGCGATATCATTCAGATAAAGACGGGACTGCAGTACACCGCGTTCAAGCTCCGTCCGGGCGAGCGCATACGCACGTCGTCGGTCGTTTTACTGGAATATTACGGCACGCAGACGGACGGGAGCAACGCTTTCCGCCGCCTTGTCAGATACGAGCTTTGCCCTTATACGCCGGACAGCTTTCCGTTTGCGATCGAGGGTATGGGCATGCCGACGGAAAAACATTTATATCATCTTGCAAAATTCAAAGAATACGGCGTAAAAGCCGATTATTACTGGATAGACGCGGGCTGGTACGGCAAAGGCGGCGCGCCGGGCGCGGGCGACTGGTACAAGCAGGTCGGCAACTGGCAGGTGCGGGAAGACGAACATCCGGACGGACTTACCGACGTCGTTGCCGCCGCGAACGGCGAAGGGATGAAGTTCCTCCTGTGGATGGAACCTGAGCGCGTTTATCCCGGCACGGATATCGCCGCCGCCCATCCCGAATGGCTGTACCCGCTCGACGGATTCTATATCCTTCTGCGGCTCGATCTCGACGAGGTGCGCGAATATCTGTTTGATATGATCTGCGGCTTTATCGACAGACTGCATATAAAATGCTTCCGTCAGGATTTCAATATGGAGCCTTTGCAGTCGTGGCGTATAACCGATGAGATAAACCGCGGCGGCATGAACGAGATAAAGTATATAATGAATCTTTACAGACTTTGGGACGACCTGCGTGCAAAATATCCCGATCTGATCATAGACAACTGCGCGTCCGGCGGACGAAGGACAGATATCGAAACGCTGCAGCGTTCCGTTCCCGTATGGCGTACCGACGCGTTCTGCGAGCCTGACTGCGACGCGGACGCGATACAGACGCAGATTTTCGGCTTCAACCGCTTCATACCTTGCGCCGGCGGCGTTTGCAAAAGACCGGGCGACACCTACGCGCAAAGAAGCGCGTACTCTCCCGCCCTCGTCGGCAGCTGGTGGTGGACCGACCGTCCCGAACCGACGAAAGAACAGTTTGAATGGATGGCGCGCGTGTGCGAAGAATACAGACTTCTTCGCCCGTATTTTTCCTGCGATTTTTATCCGCTCGAAAACTGCGGCTGGTCTTACGGTCACGGCGGCTGGGCGGCTTACCGTTACGACCGCCCCGAACAAAATGACGGCGTGGTTATGGCGTTCCGCAGGTCAGGCTCCTGCTGTGTCACCTCGTCATACGTTTTGACGGGACTTGACCCAGACGGCATTTACACCGTCACTGACATCGACACGAATGAGGTACGCGAAATACCGGGCAAAACGCTTTTAACGGGAGGTTTGAGCGTAACTATACCGAACCGCCGCGAAAGCAAGGTATTATTATATAAGCTCAATTAAAATCCAATAAATAAAGGGGTTGTTTAAAAACCTCGCCGATATTACAGGCGATCAAACAACCTCTTTTTGTGTTTTATAACTGAAAAACCATAAAAAATACAGTTTATAAATACCGTTATCTTTCGGTCGCGTCGCTTTTCTTCACCGGACATTTGCGCGCAGCGCCGCGGCGGGGATCCCCCCACCTCCTCGCCGCGGGATTTTATTCGGTTTTCTTTGAAGAAAACCTTTGCGTACCGACACTTATTATCATTTTTATAGGTTACAGCTATTTATTACGCAAAAAGGCTGGTTATCCGCCTGAAATATTATTCAGGTTTTTAAACAGCCCCTTTATTTTTTTAACCGATACGTTCGCCGAGCTCAAATCCGTCGTCGGTCTCGGTTATCATAAACAGTCTCGGGCGCTCGTTCGGGTTGACGTTCGGGGAATGCAGTATAAGATACGACTTTCCGTCAATGCCGTCGAAGATCATTCCGTGACCGCCGTCGTCGTCGTAAATGAATTCTTTTGCATGGCGCCACGGACCGAGAATGCTTCCGCTGTCGCTTATCGCCAGCGCCTGCACGTACCGGTACTGCGGGCTGGCGTGAAAGCCCGACCAGAGCAGATACAGTTTGCCGTTTTTTCCTTTTCTGAAAAACGGGCCGTCGGTCACGAAATTGTTTCCGTTCGGATCGATCAGAGAATGCGCCCAGTCGGCGTCTCCGGCGCGCAGTATTACGCGAGATTCTCCCGCCGGCGCCGAAAGGTCTTTTTTGAGCGGCATAACGTCGATCGTTCCGTTTCCGATCTGCGTCCATTCGTGGCAGAAAGCGGTCCACGGCGTACCGTCTTCGTCAACGTAAAACGTCGCGTCAAGGCAGACCCAGCCGTCGGGCGTTATGGGTCCGTCGGTAAACGGCAGAAAGGGTCCTTTCGGACTGTCGCTTTTCAGTATCTGCGAACAGCGGAGGTGCGTTTCGCTTCTGAAGCTCGCGAACATATAGTACGCTCCGTTATATTTATAGACCTCGGGAGCGAAAAAATCGCGGTCCGCCCAGAAGTCGGAAGGTCTTGTAAAGCACTCGAACGGCTCGCTCCACTCGACAAGATCTGTCGACGTATATACGTCAAGTCCCTGCCACGGCACCGCTCTTGCGTCAAAGCCGCGGCGGGTGCCGTATAAATAGTAAACGCCGTCTTCAGCAAAAACGAACGGGTCTCTTAAATGGATATCACACAGTTTCACGGTAAAACCTCCAAAGTTCTGATTCTTATCTGAATAATATACGTTTTACCGTCCGATTTCAAGAAATATTATGTAAATTATCAAAATAACCGTTCTTCTTTTCCGCGGTACTTGAAAAATTCATCATTTCCGCGGTATAATATCAACAAAGATTGAAAAAACGCTCTGTTTATAAAATTGAAAAGGAATGCGCCTGCTGTTCGGGCAAAAAAAGAAAATGAAAAAAATGTTATGCGTAATACTCGCCGCCGTTATGCTCGGCTGCGCCGCCGCCTGTACGGGAAACGAAATTCAGACGGATACCGCCGAAACTGAAAAAACGATGCAAACCGCGAAAGTTACGGAAACGGAAGCCGTAACGGAACCCGAGGTCACGGTACCCGAATACGAGGACGTCGGACTGACCGCGTATCTTTACGGAGTCGACAGGCGAAAAACTTTAGAGTATGACTTTTCAAAGTACAAATACAGCGCGCTCCGCGCCGATTCAAACCTCGTTTTTACCTCAAACGAGGATTACAAGGTCGATAAAAACGGCCTCACGATAACAGACAAAGGCTGGAACAGCGTGGGATTTTCCCATACGCTTACGGAGTCTTATACCGCAAAGGCCTCGGTGATCAACCGCGGCGCCGTCAATAACGTCCGTACGGTAATGTTCGGCGCGCGAGTAACGAGAAACAACCATTTATATATAGACAGCGGTATATGGTTTACTTTCTCGGGCAGTTCCGTCTTCGCCACGGTCAAGAACGGGTTTACATCTCTTGTCGGAGATGATTTTGATTTTGACGCAAAAGACGGGCTTGACCTGACGATCAAGGACGACGGTACGGAGATAATCTGTTACGTCGGACAGACGCAGGTCGCCCGCGCGGTCGTTACGGATGAAAACCTCGTGCTTTACAATAACGACGGCGCGGAGGTCGCGCATACGCCCGACCTTGCGCGCATCGCACACGGCGACACGCTCGGCTACGTTCGCACTATGTCGCATTTTGCAAATTCGTCGACAAGATCGATGAGCTTACAGACCGGTAAATATTTGCCTTACGCGCCTGACGACACGGTCACGGAACTCCGCAAAGGGTATGATCATCTGCTCTGCGGCAAGACGATGATACGCGCAAAATACCCGATCACGACGATTGAAGGCGTGACGTATCTTGACGCGGCCGCGGCGGCCTCGCTGTTCGGTTTTGACTGCAAAATCTCGGACGGCGGCGACTCCGTTACGCTCACGCGCGACGGCGCGGCTCTGACTTATAAACAGGGAGCCGCCTCGGTCGAACTGAACGGAGAAGCGCACAACTGCCCGACGGCGGTCATACGCGACGGAGTTATGCTTATAGCCGCCGACTGTCTTGCCCGCTGGCTCGGATATACGGTGACGGCCGCTGATTCATCGGTATATATTTCAAAGTCCGAAACGTCGCTTACGGAGGAGAGAAAACAGGAAATGAACGACAGATATAAGCTTTACGGCGACGTAGTCTATAACTACGACGACGTTCTGATAGAAAAAACGGGCGTGGGAAAATATCAGCAAACGCCGTATGAGGACCGTCTTGTAGGCATAGCTTACTCCACGTGGCTCTGCCCTAAAGTGATCACGTGGGGCAAAAGCTCGTGGGATACGCCGCTTTACGGAGAATACTATTCCGACGACAAAGATATGATAGCCCGCCACGCAAAGCTGCTGCGCGACGCGGGAGTGGATTTCGTATTCGTTGACTGGACTAACAACACGACCTACGACCCCGCGACGATGCGCGAACAGCTGTCCGATTTCCGTATGATTGAAGAAGCGACGGATCTGCTCTTTGAGATATGGTCTCAAATAGAAGGCGCGCCCAAAATATGCATTTTCGCGGGTCCCGGTCATTCGGGTCCGGAAAACGTCAAAAACGGCAAGCACCAAAAGAAGGTGGATCAGATATATTCCTCGTATGTGGAAAAATATCCGGATATGTACTTTAACTACGAGGGCAAACCTCTTCTCATGTGCTACGGCGCGACGCCGAACCAGTACGGCAGAAAACCGACCTGGAAAGACAAGCGCTTTACGATCCGCTGGGTAACCGGCTACGTCGGTCAGCAGTCCGATCTTTACAACAAAAAAACGATGGCGACGCAGGGTTGGTGGAGCTGGGAGGAAAGAGGTCTTCAGACGTTTTCCGTACAAAACGACCGCGTCGAATGCGTGACCTGTACCGCCGCGAGCCGCAAACAGGGAAACGAAGGCGACAGCGGCTATATACCGGCATATGAACGCGATAACGGTCTTACTCTCAAAAAACAGTTTCAGCGCGCAAACGACTTAGGCGCCGGCATGGTGATCCTCGTTTCGTGGAACGAATGGACGAAAGGAGAACAGCCTTCGCCCGAGGAATCGAAAGATCTGGAGCCGTCAAAAATACACGGCACGTTCTATTACGATCTTTTGTGCGAGCAGATAAAGAAATTCAAAGGGCAGATCGCCGGGAAATAAAAAACGCTTATGAAAAAGTATTTACTTGTACTTATTGCAAGTCTTATCGTATTTCCGGTTTGCTTCGCCTCGTGCGCAGAAAAGCAAACCGCGACGGAGGAGGAGAGCTCAATGACCGATACGGAACTTATAACGGAAAAGATGACGGAGAAGATAACGGAAAAAATAACGGAGGCGGAAGAGCAGTCGCCGTATCTTATCGCCGACCCGTGCCGCGTGGATTTTTCCGCGTTTGATAAAGAACTGTTTTCCGCCTCGTTTTCCCGCGGAAACTGCGCGTCGCCCGAGCTTACGGCGGACGGCGTGCTTATTACCGCAAACAAACAGTCGCGCGACCCGGGCATATATTTCCGGATAAACAGTATGTATAAAGCCGCGGGCTATCCGTCGAAAGACGGAACAAATTACGTGCCGTTTACGCCCGAGGAAATGAAAGTCATAGTATTGAAGATACAGGCGGAATGGGGCGGCGCGTTTGAGATGTTTTACGCGACGGGCAGTATAAAAACCGCGCGGGAGGGATATTCGATCATCTGCGTTTACGGCGGCGATTCGGAGTTTTTCGGCGAGCGCAAAACGCAGTATCTCATATTTGAAGCGGATAAAAAAACAAAAGGCTGGAAAACGTCGTTCAACGACAAGTTCCGCCTTGATTATACAAATTACGTCGAAGAGGGCGATACGTTCCTTATTCAGTCCGCCGCGTTCTGTACAGATCGCAAAGAAGCCGAAGAATATATAGCCGCCGATAAAGAAGAGGATACGCCGAAGACGGTCGAAAAGGGCTATTACGTATGCTTATACGAAAACAGGCTCGATAAACCGAAAGACAACGTAAAGGGCGCCGTTTATCAGTCGCTTGACGAGGCGAAGACCGCTTGCGACAGGCAAAAGAAATACGGTTACCGCGTAGCCGACGAGACCGGCGCCGTCGTATATACGCCTTATTCGCTTTTGCAGTGCGATCTTTTGCGCGAGGGCCATTATATCACGGAGTACGCGCGCAAGACCGGATTCAAATACGGCGATTCCTGCACGAATCCCGGTATAAATCACAGGCCCTTGCGCACAAGCTGCGACAGGCTCGTCGACTGGATCCTGTACCGTGCGGGTTATACGGATCAGCCGCTCGTTCAGGGCTGCGTGGTGTCTAATCTCATTCCGTGGTGCGAAAAAAAGGGATTTGAAAAGATCACGAAAATCGAAGAATTGCAGACGGGCGACATAATATTCGTCAGACCGGATAAAAACGGTTCCCCGCAGCACGTGTTCATGCTTGCGTCCGACATCGATAAAAACGGCAGCGCGCTCCGCTATGACCACGGTTCCGACGTCCGCATAAATTCAAAACAGCCGACAAAGGAGCCGGTTGACCGCGCCGAAGCCCCGTTTATCTGCGCCTACCGTCCTAAATAAAAATAGGAATCAAACGTCAGGATTTCAACATAAAACATATCAAGGAGACGGAAATGAAAAGAACTGTTTGTTTACTGCTTGTATTTATATTCGCTCTGTCGGCGCTTTTTGCCTGCGGCGGCGGACCCGACGTGACGACGGCGCCCGCCGGCACGCAGCCGGCAGCCGGTCAGACGACGGAAAAACCGGCGGAGGCGACCGCGGCAAAGACCGAACCCGATACAGAACCCGAGACCGAGCCGGTCACGGAGCGGCAGACCGAGCCTCCGGAGACCGTACCCGAATTCATTGTTGTCGAAGACGAAGAGGCGACTCTCACTCTGCCGAAAACGTTTGGCTCCCACATGGTACTGCAAAGAGACGCGGATATACGCGTATTCGGCAAATCGAACAGAGACGGCTCGGTGATACGCGGCACGTTCAAGGAGCAGACAGTCTATGCGGTGGTAAAAGACGGGAAATTCACCCTGAAGTTTGCGCCGGAGCCGGCTTCCGCGGAGCAGGCGGAGCTTCTTGTTGAGGACGACAAGGGCAATTCCGTCAGATTCGAAGACGTGCTCGTAGGCGACGTATGGCTCATCTCCGGCCAGTCAAACGCAAATATCAGCCTTGAAGAGATACGTTCGGGACTCAAAAAACTGCCGGATTTCAACGGCGAAGACCCGATGCGTATTTTTATGCAGAGACCCGATTACTATCTGGCTGACCCGAAGATCGCGCACGAACCCTGCGATGATTTTCTCGATCCCGACGTGAGATGGAAAAAGCCCGATTATCTCAGTTCTCTCAAGTTTTCAGCCCTCGGGCTGTTCTTCGGCCGCCGCCTCATGAGCGATCTCGGCATACCGATAGGAGTCATAAATATCGCCGCGAACGGCGCGCGGATACAGGAACTCATGACAAAAGAAGCGGCGAGAAGCGTCAGACTGACGACGTCTTACACAATGAAACCCGGCGACTTCTTCAACGCCATGGTGAATCCGCTCGTAGGCATTTCGTTCAAGGGCATGGTATTTTTCCAGGGCGAGGCCGAAGGCGGCACCACGAGCACCGCAAAGAATTACGCGAAGTATTTAAAGGCGTACGTCGAAGATATGAAAAAGCAGTTCGGCGTTGATTTTGCGTTTTATGAGATACAGCTGTCAAGCTATTCGGATAAAAGCCTGCCGAATTTCGGCTATGTGAACTACGTCCGTTTCGGTCAGTATCAGGGCATGGCCGAAATGGGAAACGAGAACATACTGCCCTCGTACGATCTGCGTTCGCCCGATGCGTATTTTGATTATATACACTCTCCGAAAAAAGAGCAGCTCGCAAACCGCGTTGCCGATCTTGTGCTCGCAAAGGAGTACGGTATAGGCGACAAAAACGATTTTCTTGCCCCCGCGCCCGCGGAGATAACGCTTTCCGATGACAAAAAGACGGTGACCGTAAAATTCAGTAACGTCTGCGAAGGGCTCGTATCTAAAAGCGGAAACACGAGCGTCAACGGATTTTACGTGGGGACCGAAAATATGATGAAAGCCGCTGAGGCGGAGATAATCTCATCCGACACGGTACTCGTACACGTTCCCGAAGGCGGCAATACGAAAAAGATCGCGTACGCGTTCGACACCGTTATAAATGAAGAAAACGCTCAACTCTACAATTCAAAAGATATGCCCGCGCTCGCGTTCTGGCAGGATCTTAAGTAGATACGGATCTCCCGGCAAAAGACGGCTAAAAGACAGAGCAGACTGATATATCTCAGTCTGCTCTTTTGTTTACGATGTGTGACCGCTCACCGCTTTTGCGCGGTGATAAGCCTGATCAGCCTCTCTTCTTGAGAAGAACGACTGCGCCGAGAGATACGGCCGCTACTGCAGCTATCGCGACTATCGCCGCGTCGCCGGAACCGGGGTTTTCGCCGGGTTCTTCAACGTCGCCGCCGCCAACTTCGGTAGCGAAGGTAACAAAGCCCTGGCCGTTGTCTTCGGTGTAAAGACCGAACATCATGTGGCCGCGTTCGAATTCAATGTACTCTTCGGAAAGCGGGCCTTCGCCGAATGCAAAGAAAGCGTAATTAGCCGCTTCATCCGTGCTGATTCTCAGCGTGTATTCGCCTGCGGGCAGTTTCTTGCCGAAATCAAGCTCAACGTTGGGAAGGTCGCCGCTGCCGTTTTCTGCATTATAGAACTCATACGTTCCGGTATAAACGGTCTTGCCTCCGTTGATCAGCTCAAACGTGATCACGGAGTGAGCGAAAGCCCAGACCTGCGGGAACAGGATCTTTGAGAAGCTGACGTCGACTTTGAATCTTACGGTAGCGTCCAGAGCGTCCTGATGACCGACTCTCGTTGTGTCGGAAAACGGATCAGCACCGTTTACAGCTCCCGTGTGGTTCCATACGTAACGGCCTTCGGCTGAAACGCCCGTCGCCGCGAGAGCCGCGATCATAACGACCGCGATCGCCATAGCAATGATTTTTTTCATGGTATTTCCTCCTTATTATTTTGCGCCCGGCGCTGCCCGGGCTATTTTAGTCGTTTACCATTTTATTCAATATAACATACTAATTGCGATTTGTCAATATAAAATTGAAATTCTTTTAATGTTTTTTTAAGACGCAAAGTATCGGACGTGAGCGCGGCGATTTACCGGCGCCACCGGTTCGGAACAATAACGGATATGACGGCATAATAATATCAAATCTTAATGAAAAAGTATTGATTTTTTATCCGTAACGTGGTATAATCCGGATGACGAACAACGGGCGGGGACGATCCCCGCCGTTTCCATAAAATCTTTATACGGGAAAGAAGGGCATAAGATTTTGAAACTGCTGAAGATCACGGCTGTCTTGTTATGCGCCGTAATGCTTGCGTCGGCGCTTTCCGGCTGCGATACCGGCGCACCCGCCGCGCCGACCGGAAAGGTAACGGAGAAAGCGACCGCAGCAAAAACGGAAGACGTCTCCGAAACGGAATATACAACAGAAAATGAAACCGGGAGAACGCCGGATACCGAACCGGCGGTGACGGAGTATACGATACCCGACGAAGATCTGACCGGTATGAACAAATCCGACAAACCTCTTGAAGACGACGGAGACGGGGAAGCGATCTTCAACAGACTCAGAGCCGGATCGTATTTCGGCGGAGACGGCGCAGAGGCGTCGGATCTGCTCGACCGCGTCTCGTTTGCAAAAGACATAGTCAGATATTCCGGCTTCGCGGAGCGCGAGCGTTATTATATCTGCCAAAACGATTACTCCGATATGACGGCGTATTCGCAGGAGATGAAATTCGCGGAGATAGCGGTCAATCAGGGCTTTATGATCAGACCCGCGTCAAACAAATTCAGGCCGAACGAACCGGTGACTTACGGCGAGGTACTGCGAGGGCTTTTGTACGCGCTCGGCTACAGAGACTACGCCGATAAAAACGGCGTCGCAAAGGTAGCCGCCGAGGCCGGCGTATCCGATTATATGGATCTTTCAAAGAAGAATTCCGAAAATATAACGTACGCCGAATACGCTCAGCTCCTTTCCAACACGTTAAAACTCGATCTCGTTCTGTGTATTGAAAAAGACGGCGTGCTTTATATAGAAAAACGCGCCGAAGGCTATAATATAAAGACCGCGTATCTCGACGGTGCGGCGCGTGAAGGCGGTTCGATCTTCCGCCTTGCAAACAAAGGCTGGGACATATTCTACGGCACGTACAGATACGGCCCGAGCATGATAATAAACGACGACGGATCGATAGACTGCTGGCTCGCCGGCACGCTCGGCTACGGCGGCGAAGCCGACGTCGGCGTTTACAGAAAATCGTACGACAAAGGGCTTACGTGGACGCCCGACGTCGCCGCCGTAAGACCTACCGTGCTGAGTGAAGACTGGCACTGGACCTGCGACCCCGGCGCGATAAAGATCGGCGATTACTATTACATAACCTACACGTCGGTGCTCTGGCCCGGCGGCGTTGACAATAACCTTTTCGTCGCGAGAACGAAAGATCCCGCGGGAACGTGTATAGAAAAATGGGGCGTTAACGGCTGGGGCTCCGAACCGAGACCCATCGTCGCGTTCGACGGTCAGAAGGGTCAGTGGGGCGCGGGCGAAGGCTCGATGGTGGTCCTCGGCGATACGCTGTATCTGTACGTAACGTGGGCGGAAGATATTTTTGCAACGAGAGTATACACGGCCGACGCGAAAAGCGAAAACTGGCCCGAAACGCTGAAATTCCGCGGTATAGCGTACCGTCACGACGGTCTGGGCGAAGACAGCGCCGATTTCAAATACGTCGACGCTTATAAATGCTTCGTATCCGTGGCGGCGGGCAACAGGTTTTCCGACGACTGCTATATCCACGTGAACGTATCTTACGACGGCATATACTACCGCAGCGAAGTGAGGCTGAAACATAAAAGCGCAAGTTCGCTTTTAGAGTCCGGCATGCACAATATGGGCATAACGGGCGACAGCTCGGGGCATATAGATATATTCGATAAACAGCATTTTATAGGCTACGCGTACGCTCCGGCAGGCTCATCCTGGGGCGTATGGGGGCTGAGACTCGCGCCGATACAGTTCATCGGCTCGGATAACTATGACGCGCCCGAAAACGTTATATCCCGCCCGTCCGACAGTACGGATCTCAAAGACAGAGAGAACGCTCCCGAAGTATCGGGCATATTGCTCGAAGGACCGTATAAATCCGCGTATATCCCGGCGCGTTTCAAAGGCATGGCGTACGATTTTACCGTTCTTTACGTCAATAAAAACGGCGACACGGTCAAAGCGGGTAAGGATATACTCGATAAGATCGAGTATTCTTACGATAAGACGGAGGTCGAAGTCGACGCGGAAAATCAGACGATCACGCTGATAGGCGGTAAAATGACGCGCGTCTATGCAAGATACGGCGCCCTTACGGCAGAGATCACGGTCATGCCGAACACCGTGAGCAGAGAAGCGCCCGCCGCGTTTTACCCCGAGACCGACACGGTAACGTTTTACTATAAAGACGAAGTAAAACAGCCGGGATTCATAGCGAAGAGCGAAGGCAACGATTATATCGTCCTATGGGGAAAAACGGTCGAGCTGAGCGCCGGCGCCTCGCAGGATCTTAAATACTGGAAACAGTCCGTCAAATACTCCGGTTACGACGAGAGTATAATCGAAATCGACAAAGACGGCGTCATAAAACCGCTTGCGATCGGCGAGACTACCGTCACCGCGACTTATATGGGACTCAAAGCCGCGCTGAAAGTCATCGTCGCGAATATGGGATAATGAAAATCGTGAAAGTGAAAAAAAGCGCTTGTGCGTGAAGGTTTTCTTCGCCGGAAACCAAAATGATCGCGCGGTCGGCGGGTGGGGGGACACCGACCGCGGTGCTTCGCACGAAAGTCCGGTGAAGAAAACCGGCTTATCCGGACGCCGAAGTCGGTTACCGTCATTTTCAAAAAATAAAAGGAGCTGTTTTATCCCGGTACGTACCGGGGCAAAACGACTCCTTTTTTATTGCCGGGCCTTATTTTCTTCTCTTTAAAACTATTACGGCGACCGTACCTGCCGCGACGACTGCCGCCGCGATCACGGCGATTATCGCGCCCGACGGCAGACCTTTGGTTTCATTTTCGGGCAGATCGCCGGTCGAAGGCGCTTCGGTCCCTGCCGGTTCTGTCTGATTTCCGGTAACGGCTGACGTCGCGGGAGAAGTGTCGGCTTTCGTATCCGGTTCGGTTGCCGCGGCGGTCGCCGGTTCGGTTTTCACGTCTGTCACGGCTTCTTCATCCGATTCATATGAGAAGATCAGCTCTTCATTGCCGCCGCCCGATCCGACGACCGTTTCACCGCCGTTCGCCTCCTGCATGACGAGTTTTATGTGGTGAAATCCGGCGGGCAGTTCATTTATCGGAAAATCGACTTTGAAACGGAAAGCGAACTGACCGGCGAGATCGATGACCGCCGCGTCGTCCGTATCCATTTCGTCAAGCGGTATCAGTTTGACGTATTTGTCATTGTAGACCGTCTCGCCGTTATCGATCTTGTAACCGAGTTTTTCGGTCTTGACGGTACAGCCCGCCCAGCCCGTCGCTTTTATTCTCGCGTCGTCGCTGTCGTCCGAGTCGATCATATAGAGTGTGCTCGATCCCGTGCCGCCGGCGGCGCCGCCTTTTTTGAATTTGAATTCAGAATGGTCCCTGAACACCTCGGCCATGCCGCCCTCGAGAAATTCGGCGCAGAGCAGGATCGTATGCTCACCTTCCGCAAGACCTGAAATATCGATTATTATCTGTATTCTGTAGGCTCTCAACACGTCCCAGCTCACGCCTCCGGACATACCGCCGCCCTTGACGGCGTCTTCGAGCGCGAGATCGCGGTAAGCGTCGCTTACGCCCTTTTTTGTATCGTCTCTTTGGCGCGTATCTTTTTCAATACCGGTGACGACGGCTTTATAAGACGAAATATCGCCGTCGTCGAGAATGTAACCGACCGACGTAATTTCCGCGTCGGTAACGATCCAGCCGTAAACGCTCCACGTTTTGCCGCCCGCGTCGATACCGCCCTGTTTGTCGAAAAGGTGGTTGGCGACAGCCGCCGCCTGAGCCGATACCGCCAGAGCCGCCGCCATAATAACGACGATCGCGGCGGATATTATCTTTTTCATATTTACCTCCGTAATGTGATCAGCGACGTGATCATAATGTATCCGATTAATCATTATATATTCAAATCTCGGCGTTGTCAAGGGTTTTTGCGGTTTTTGTGCCGTTTCCCGCCGCAGGACGCGGCAAAAAGCGTGACGCTTACGTGCTTTGATGCAAAACCGCCGTCTGAGACGGGCGGACGTTCAACTGTAAATAATTTGTATATTTAATTTCAAAACGGTTGAAAAATCCGCCGCCTTAAGCTATACTGACATACAGAAAAAAGCTATGGAAAAGAGTCGAAGATCATGAAAAGATTAATTATCGTCACACTCATTTTATCGGTTGCGCTGACGGCGGCGGTATACGCGCAGAGTTCGGAACACGAACTTAAAACAGCGCCGGGCGCGGTAACCGTCGACGGCGTGCTGTCAGACGGCGAATGGGAGGGAGCGGTGAAAATATCGCTCGAAAAAGAAAACACGGGCATGTGGGCGAATTTCTATGACGAGCAGAGCCGTCTGCCGCTTTACGCCTACTTTTATTACGGAGACGGCGGTATATACGTCGGCGCCGATATTTACGATAACGACGTCGATACCGAGCATATGCACGACTGTTTCGAGGTCGCTTTCAACCCCGGCGGACTGATACCTGACGGCGATAAACTCGAAGGGCTGTTTTTCACGTTCTGGCTCGACGGCGGCGATATACGTATGAAACGCCACAACCGCTTCGACGGCGACCAGACCGGCTCGTTCGAAGACGGCGCGGTCTGTAAATACGCGTTGACCGATCACGGCTATACCGTTGAAGCGCTTATAAAATGGGAGTGGCTCGCCATGGCGGACCGCCCGGTGCTGAACACAAAGACCGGCGAATACGAGACCGGAGTGCTCGATAAATTCGATCATGAAGCGGACGGCGCGTTCACTTACGCGATAGTCTGTTATCTGAACGGAAACGGAGCCGACAGCGCGTCTTACAGATGCGTTTACAGGACCGTGACCGATCCGTCCCTCGCCGGCAATTTTTCAACCGCGACTTATGATATAAAATTCACGTTTGCAAAAGAAGAACAGACGGAAGAAGCGACCGTACCCGCGACCGAAGAAGAGACCGGAACAGCGGCGCAGACAGGAGAGGGCACGGAAGCGCGGACCGAAGCGGAAACGGAAACTTCGGCAAATAATAACGGCGCCGCTCCGTGGATCGTCGTAATTCTTATAATATGCGCCGTCGCCGCGCTTGCGGCCGTGCTTGCAATATTATTGAAAAAAAGGCGGCAGCTATGAAAAACGTTATTTTGAGAATGATCGCGGCAGCGCTCGCCGCGGCGTCGGTATTCGCTTTCTGCGCATGCGGCGCGCAGCAGCCCGTACCGCAGACGGAAACCGGAACCGAAAGCAAAAAAGAGGAGCCTACGATGGAAGATAAGACAGAGAACGTGACCGAAACGCAGGCGCCGGTCCCCGTCGCGATATATCCCGAAGAGGGGAGCGTCGTTTCGCTGCTGAACGGTCAGATGACCGAATGGCTGAAAAATTACAAAAAGGGCAAGCTCGACAAGATCTGCGATTATACCGAAAAATGCGAGCCGGTGCCGGTATGTTTCAGCTGGGGAGAAGACGCGGATTACACGCATCTGCTCATATCCGAAAAAGCCGATATGTCGGACCCTTTGATATTCCTTTGCACCGGCGACGCGCTCGAGGTCGAAGACCTTCTGCCGGGTACGGAATATTTCTGGCAGACCGTGAGATCGGCGGGCGGTGAGAAGATCCGCTCCGACGTACATTCGTTCAAAACTCTGCAGACTCCGAGAACGGTATATATCCCCGGCGTATCGAACGTGCGCGACCTCGGCGGCAAGATCACCTCGAGCGGACAGCGCGTAAAATACGGTATGGCTTACCGCGGCGCCGATTTCGCGCATCTGACGGAAGAGGGAATAAAAAAAGCCGTCGACATACTCGGCATAAAGACCGAACTCGACCTGCGCAACAGGATCGCAAACGGCAAATCGCCGCTCGGCGACGGCGTGAAATATATCAGCGTCACCGCGCCGTATTATGGCCTCATCGCAGATCAAAGCTATAAAGAAGCCCTTCTTACGGAACTGCGAGTATTTGCCGATCCCGACAATTACCCGGTATATTTCCACTGCTCGCTCGGCAGAGACAGAACGGGAACGCTTGCGTTTCTGCTCCTCGCTCTGCTCGGCGTGAAGCCGGACGACATTTTCACGGACTACGAAATATCGTTCTTCTCCGATATGGGCGGCTATATCGATACGACCGCGCCGTCGTATATGGTACAGCAGCTTGACGCGACGCGCACGCTGGTCTCGTCGAGCGTGAAAAAACTCGAAGAAAATACGAGAGCGTATCTGATCCGGCTCGGCATGACGGAAGAAGAGATTGACGCCATACGCGCCAATCTGTTGGAGGACGTACGATGAGAACGGTAAAAGTATTAAGCGTAATTATCTGTTTGACGATGATCATGAGCAATATGGTTTATTCAGCCTCAAATATAAAAGACGAGATACCGTATACGGATACGCGCGATACGGTCACGTCGCCTTACTGGTATAAAAAACTCGATACTTATTCAAGCGGCGAAGCGGCGGCCGCCGGCGTGCCCGAAGGATACGAAGGTTACGTTATGAAGCTGGTCGGCGATTCAGAGGTCGGTCTCACGATCGATTTTACGGACCGTCAGATACCGATATCGAGCGTGAAAGCTCTTCATATGCGCGTATATTATAACGAGCCGAAGATCAGAGAAGTCAGAGTGACGATAGACGCAGGTCACTCGTGGGTACTGCGTCACGAGGCGAAAAAACCGGCCGAGTGGGAAGACGTGGTCATTACCGACCCGAACTCGCTGAAACTGCTCGCAAACGAAGAAGGCAGACTCGGCAGATTCGGCTTCGGCTTCCGCTTCCAGAACGGCACGTTCAATTCGGTCGTCTACGTCGACGAGATACGGGCGGAGCTTATCGACGACGACAAAACGCCGCCGGTCATATATTACGACGGCGAGGATCACATCGTCACCACCGAAGGCAAACCGTTCGTTCTGAACGTAAGGGCGTACGACGAAGGCGAGAAAGCCGAGTTTAAGACAGAGTACGTCTGGAGCGAAAACGCGACGGATGACGACGGTAAACTCGTCAAAGGTGAACACAGCCTCACGCTGAGAGCGCGCGACAGCTTCGGCAACACGTCGGAGAAAAAGCTGACCGTCACCGTCGGCGACCGCGACGTCACCGCGCCTTTGATAAAATTCAGCCGCGATAAAATAGACACCGTCGCCGGTGCGTACGTAAAGCTCGATATCAAAGCCGAAGACGACTGTGACGAAGTGACCGTTTTACAAGAGTGGTCGGAAGGCGCGATCGATAACAAAGGCAGGATCACCGAGGGCGCGCATACGCTCACGCTCACGTGTTCCGACCTTACCGGCAACACAACGGTCAAAACCGTCGCCGTTGCCGCCGGCAAAACGCTTGACTGAAAAAACGGCAATATGAAATGACAGCCGGGAGCGGTTCCGCTCCCGGCTGACGTTTATCATATGAGAGGGTCACGGCGGGCTGACGCGAAGTAAGAGGTAAAAGTGAATAGTGAATATGTTTACCGACTTTCGAACAAATATAATTGCGCGGCGGGGCGGTGGGGGACGCCCGCCGCGTGCGCTTCGCGCATGATGCTCATCTCGTGCGTAAACCCCCAACGTTCACTTTGTTCACGTCGGGGAACCCCTTGCAGACGGAACGAGTGAATAAGGAGTCGGCTGTGCCGATGATCCGTGTGACGCGTGCCGCGCCACCCTTGGGGATCGCCCACCCTACTGACCCCCAAACCCCCTACTCCCTCCCAAGCGATAAAAGATCTCTTGGGGCCGCGCGGCAGGCGGCGAAAAGCCCCGTTGGAATAACGGGGGGGATGGTGGGGGTATGGGGGCGGTTATGGGGGGTGGGGAGTCCCCATAAATGAACGTTCAGCAAAAATATAATTCGGTGGGCCGTAGGGGTCGGCGCCCTCGACGACCCGTTTCACATTTCTGAAGGAGATATATCGCATTCGCGTCAGTGAATATATCGCCGAAAAAGCGATATGTTCTGTCGAACGCGATATGCCTTGCGGGTGCGATATGCCGCAAGCGGCGAGAGAAGGAATGATGTATAACGCTTCGCGTCAAATGATGAGACTTCGTCATGATGAGCGCTTCGCGCATGATGCTCGTCCCGCGTACGTGAACCCCCAACGCTCACTTTGTTCGCATCGGGGAACCCCTACGACGATCCGCTTCCCGTTCGTAAAGCAAAAATATCGTTGAAAAAGCGATATGTTCTTGCGAACGCGATATGCTCTGCGGGAACAACATGCCGCAAGCGGCAAGAGAAAGAATGATGTATGACGCTTCGCGTCAAATGATGAGACTGCGTCATGATGAGCGCTTCGCGCATGATGTTCGTCCCCTGCGTGAACCCCCAACGCTCACTTTGTTCGCGTCGGGGAACCCCTTGCAGACGGGACGAATGAATTTGGGGGTCGCCCACCGTGAACCCCCAAAAACTCGACGAGCTCGTTTTCGGGGAACCCCGGTCCCACCCTTACAACCCCCAAGCCCCCTTAACCCCTCCCAAGCGATCAAAGATCTCTTGGGGTCGCGGTGCGGCGCCCCGTCGATATTATCGAGGAAGGGGGAGAGGAAAGGGGTTTGGGGAATAGGAGGGCGGGGTTCCCCAAGTGCGGCGTTCTGCGACGCACGGACGGACGAACAGCGTCACTTATTATTCTTCCCGCAGATCTTAAACGTGCAGACCGGCTGCATCAAAAAACCGCGAGGAGGGTCCTCGCGGTAGTTTTATCTTCAGATCTATAAATTTACCAGCCGAATTTTTCGTAATTCGGTTCGATCACGGTCTTGTTGTAATCGTTGCCGCCGGGGTAATTGGCGCTTTTCAAAATGCCCGGGGTTATGCCCTTTTCAAGCAGCTTTTCAACGGCGACGGAAGTCACGCTCCACATTATATAGTCCGAAGCTATGCCCGACGCCGCGCCGAACCGCGCTTCGATGCCGTCGACCTCGAGCATCGCCTCCGCGGCGGGGGCGCAGTTATCGAGCGTTACGGTCGCTATCTCGTACAGCTTTTTGCCCGACGGATGCACCGGCTCGACCTGCGCCGCGTATTCCATCGACGTGAAAGCAATGACGTTTATACCGAGCTTTACCGCCTCGTACGCGAGATCGACGACTTTCGCCGTTCTGCCGGATACGGAACTCAAAAACAGCACGTCGCCCGGGCGGAAATTCGACTGCGTCAGCGCGTATCTCGCCGCCGCCCCCTGCGTGTCCGCGCCGGGAAAAGCGCCGTCGCGTTTCCTCGCGTCGTTTTCGATCTTCAGATCATAGCTGAAATGCTTGTAGAAGATCGGTCCGCCGCCTCTGTATATCGAATCCATCTCCATATGGTGACAGATGCTCGATAAGAATATGCAGCCGCCGTTTGCCACGCTGTCGGCGACGATCTGCCCGGCTTTTATAATGTTTTCTGTCTGCGTATCGCGGACTTTTTTAAACAGGTCGTCTATCGCCTGTCTGTATCTGTCAAGCAGCATTTTTCTGACTCCTTTATTATTTCATTTTGTTTACGTCGTATGTGAATTCCGGGTACTCTTCGGCGATACGTCCGATATCGGCTTTGCCGTATCTTTCGAAATACGCCCGCGCGACCGCTCCGGCGACCGGTTCAAGCACGGGGATCACCGGCTCTCTTCTGAGAACGGAGACGAAGCCTTCGTAAAACAGCGGATTGGCCCTCCATACGCTGCCCGACACCGCAACCGGTATATCCGCCGGCAGAGCGTGTTTTTTTATCAGAGCCGCGGTCATCTCGCCCATGACCGTTCCGGCGTCAAGCAGTATCTTTTTCGCCGTCCCGTCGCCTTTGACAGCCGTCTCGATTACGGCAGGTACGCATTTGCCGACGCATGCGACGGGCGACCTTTCCGACTGCGTATAGATAGAAAACACCGACGAACGGAAATCTTCTCTGCCGTAACCGCCGAAATGCGCGGCGAGCGCTTCCGTCAGCGCCGTCTTCGGTCCGCGGCCTTCAAAATCGCGTATCGCGGCACAGAGCGCCTGCCTGCCTATATAATAACCCGAGCCTTCATCAGATACCGCGGCTCCGTAGCCGCCGGCGGCGTAACGCCCGCCGTTATAACGTGCGAACACGGTCGCGCCCGTGCCGCAAAGCGCGAGAACTCCGTCGCCGAAAAGTCCCGCGGCGGACAGACCGAGCTCCATCTCGCCGTCTCTTTGGGCGCTTTTTATCTCGCAAACGCCGCGGAGCAGATCCAGAAATCTGTCTTCGTACGTGCCGCGAACGGCCTCGACGACCGCGCCGCGCAGACCGAGCGAAGATATGATCGCATCTGCGTGTTTTTCGTAAAGCGGATCGGACGTCGTGTTTGAACGCAGACTGCCGGCGACGCATGCTCCGAGCCGGCAAAAGTCTTCTCCGTACAGTATCGCTGCTGTCTTACTGCCGCCGCTGTCGATAACAAGATACTTTTTCATCACATGTAAAATATGTTGTCTTTGTATTCGGCGAATATCTTCGCGTTATGTTCGTCTCCGCCGTCGAGGTTCGCGCTCATCAGCACCGGAGGCACGACGCCGTCTTCGATCATCCTGTTTATCGCGTCGACGATTATCGCGTTGATAAGCGCCGCGCCGACGGCGGTCGAGGTCGGGCCGGTCTTCTCGGGCAGACCTACTATGCTGACCGCCGCGTCGCCGATACATCCCTTGTTGTCGATCACGGTGTCGCACACTTCAAAAAGCCGTTTGCCGCAAGGATGGCGCGGCGAGACCGATTTCGAGTACGCGATATTCGTCAGACATACCGTTTGCACGCCGTTCTCTTTCGCGCAGAGCGCCAGCTCGACGGGCACGGCGTTCCTGCCCGAAACGGAATGAAGTATCAGCAGGTCTCCTTTTTTTATACCGTTCTTTTCAAATATGATCTTTCCGAGCCCGGGAACGCGCTCGAGAGAACTCGTCATCGTTATCGGGCGCGTGTTCAGCATCATCGCCGGGAAGAATACGGGATTTATTACCGCGAGACCGCCTGTGCGGTAGAACACCTCTTCCGCTATTATGCCGGCGTGAGAACATCCGAACACGAATACGTTGCGTTTCGCTTTGACAGTCTCTGCAAGCGTATCGGCGGCCGCTTTTATTTCTTCTTTCTGCGTTTCGTACGCTTCGGCTATCGTTTTCGTTACGATATTTATATAATCAGATCCGTTCATAATGACCTCGTCAAAAAACCGCGGAGCGGCAGGCTCCGCGGTAAGATTTTATTTACCTAAAACTTCTTTTGCCGATCCTTCGATGATCTGAAGACCTTTACAGAGTTCTTCTTCCGTTATCACGAGCGGCGGCAGTATCTTCAGTACCGTGTCGTTTCTGCCGGAACGCTCGATTATAAGGTGCTTTTTGAAGCAGAACTTCGAGATCCTGCCGGCAAGTTCGCCCGACGGATCAAGAGCGGAGAAGTCTATGCCGTATATCAGTCCGCGACCTCTGTACGTGATGCGCGGATCGAGCGGAAGTATGTTCTTTTCGATGTATTTTATCAAAAACGCCTCGGCTTTTTTCACGTGATCGAGCAGTTTTTCATTTTCAAGCACGTCGAGCGCCGCGTCGGCGGCGACGAATGCGAGCTGATTGCCGCGGAAAGTGCCGTTATGCTCCGCGGGCTTCCATATATCAAGTTCCGGTTTAAGAAGCAGAAGAGCCATGGGCAGACCGCAGCCGCCGATCGATTTGGAGAGCGTTACCATATCCGGCACGACGCCGGCTTTTTCAAACGAGAAGAAGTCGCCCGTTCTGCCGCAGCCGATCTGTATATCGTCGATTATCAGCAGTATGCCGTATTTGTCGCAGAGCGCGCGCAGACGGCGAAGCCACTCGACCTCGACCGGTATTATACCGCCTTCCGCCTGTACCGTCTCGACTATGACCGCCGCCGGAACTTCCGAACCGGAATGGTCGTCTGTTATGATATTCTCCATATATTCGATCGTGTCGAACGTTTTATTGAAGCCGTAAGGGAACGGCATGAACGTAACGCCCTGAAGCGCCGTGCCCGAAACGTCTCTGTGGTAAGAATTGCTCGTCGCGGCGAGCGCGCCGAGAGTCATGCCGTGAAACGCGCCGGTGAACGCAAAGATCGTCTGTCTGCCTTTGACCTTGCGCGCGAGCTTGAAAGCCGACTCGACGGCGTTCGTACCCGTCGGAGCGGGGAACATGACCTTGTAGTCGAGTCCGCGCGGCTTAAGTATCGCATTCTCAAAATGCGTAAGAAAATCGCGTTTCGCGACCGTGTGCATATCGAGCGCGTGGAGAATGCCGCCGCGCTGCAGATAGGCTATCAGCCTGTCCTTAATATATGGGTTATTGTGCCCGTAGTTGAGCGCGCCCGCGCCCGCGAAGAAATCGAGATACTCCGTTCCGTCCTCGCCGTATATATGACATCCTTCGGCTCTGTCGAACACTACCGGGAACGACCTGCAGTACGACCTTACCTCAGACTCTACCTGTTCGAATATATCCATTGATCGAAAACCGCCTTTCATATTGCATCGTGTAGAGTATATCACATAATTATGATTTAATCAATAGAATTTCCGCAAATTTAATTGAAAAATGAGATATTTTTAAGTAAAAGACCGCCGCGGAACTATCCGCGGCAGTCCTGTCGTTGGTTTTACCGTTTCACGGTCCGAGAACTATCGGCGAAGTGCCGGTCTCGTCGTCATAGCTTGCAATATATTTGCGGAGTCTGATCAGGTCTCTGCCGTCGATCTTGCCGTCGCCGTTGCAGTCGGCTCCCGGAAAGATATCATACGGGCTTTCTCCGGTTCCGTCGTCGTAGGCGGAGAGATACTTGCGGATTCTTATAATATCTCTGCCGTCGATCACGCCGTCCCCGTTGACGTCGCCGTAAATGAAGCTTACGACTTCGACGCTGCCGGACACGACGCTGAAACTTACGGACGATTCGTCTAAATCATACGCTTCTCTGAATATCACGCTCACCGGATATACTCCTTCTTCGGCGTTGTCGGCGATCCTGAATTTCATCGTGAACACAAGACCGTCACCCGAAACGTTCCTGCCGTTTTCAAGCGTTATATTCAGTGAATAATCGGTATTATCAAAGTTCAACTCGGCTCCGGTAAAATCAACGCCGACAAGGGTAAGAACGGATGAATCGTAAGACGGAGTAAGTCTTATATAGCTTACGCCGGGGTTGTTTTTCAGGCAAACCTTTACACTTACTTCTTTACCGGAGGTCGACGTTATCTGTTCTACCTCAATCGCCGGGGCATACGGATTCGGCGCTTCGACCGTGACCTTGAACGTCGCGGTCTTGCCCTGATACGTAACGGTTATCGTCTTTTCGCCCGGGGTACTCGAATCGAGAGCGCTCGTCGTGAATCCGCTCGTGATCGTCTTTGTTGTATTGTTGCTGTAAGTCGCGGTAAGC
>JAEEJH010000023.1 GCA_016281775.1 Clostridiales bacterium
CATCACTTGCCCGCAGGGCAAACATCACTTTTTCCGGACGTTTGGCACACAAACGTCCTGCTTGCACCGATATGTGACAAAAAACCGACTGAAGTCAGGAATGATCCTTGCCTCAGCCGGTTTTTTATAAACTGTCCTTTAGGACACCTCGCGAAAGACGACCCTTTCTTTTATATCCGTCAGTTCTGTTTTCTTACCGACGTGTATTCGTCGTAATATTTGTAATACGGGCACGAGCCGGTCTGACCGCGTACGAATTTTTCGTATTCGTCTTCGTCGAGGCTCATTTTACAGACCTCCGTACCCCATTCTTCATCGTAATCATAATACTCGCACGTTTCGCATCTGCTCTGCGGCGCGCTTTTTTTCTTGTCCATATCAGTTTACCTTCGCTTGTATCGCACGGTTGATCTTCTCACGCGTTTTCAGCACATATTCGGCAGAGTGCGGATAATCGGCGAATTTCAGCGGCCGCTCCGTATCTTCTTCGAGCAGTTTTACCGTGAATTCTCTGCCGTAGAGGCTCTCGCAGAGCTGAAGCGCCCGCATATCGTTTATCGCCTCGTGAAATACTCTTATCCGCAGCGATTCGTACGCCGTGCCGTTCTGCGCCGGCCAGACCGAATACGCGTCGCCCGCCTGCGTGAAATAGTCGCAGGCGACGCTTATATACGGGTTGACCGGATCGACCGAGCCCTGATTGTTGTAGAAGTTGTATCCCCACTGCAAAAAGCCTTTTACGTCGTATTTATAGAACAGAAAGCCGATAATCCTGTTTCTGTAAGACGGCATCGCGATGAATCTGTTCGGCACGTTCGTATGCTGACCGCAGCAGTAGTAAGTCCACAGCTCCGGCAAGCCCGCCTCGTAAAACGGCTCTATCGAGTCGCAGCCGGGTACCGGGGAGGTGATGACGCCCTGCTTATAGAATTCTATATCGGACAATGCGTCCATTATCTTGTAACCCTTAAGCAGTTTTTCGACGCCGGCTTTCGCCTCTTTGTACTTCTCTATCTGCTCGCCGTGAGGCTCGTCCGAGATATGGAAGCGGCAGTTCTGATCCACTCCCTCGGCTTTCAGCTCGGCTATGAGTTTCGGCAGAAACGCGGAGAGAAACGCTCTGTACTCCGCTCCGCACGAATCGGTCTCCCAGCCGAAGATACGCTTCAGCTCTCCGTTCACTTCCGCCATGATCTTCGGCGCGTGACACGCGCCCCACTGCGTGAACAGATGCGCGATCTCGTAATACTTAACGCCGAGGCGCTTGCACATCGCTATGAATCTGTGAAGCAGTGAAAAGTCGAATTCGTAGCCGCCGTCCGTCACTTTTACGCCGATAAGCTGTACCGTCTCGCGCTCGCCGCCTATGCGCGTATCGAGCGGCGGGGTGAAGATCGGCGTCAGTATCATATTTATTCCGTTTTCGACGGCGGTCTTTATATAGTTTTCAACTATCTGCCAGTGGCGCTCCGAGAACACCCCGACTCCGTAATAAGTCGCAAGGCAGTCGTAATGGAACCACTGCGTCAGCATCAGAGTCTGCCCGGGCAGTTCGGCCGGTATGACGGTGACGGCAAGTTCGTTTGAAAGCACGGTCTCGCGCAGAGTCAGCGTAACGGTAACGGTATGTCTGCCCGGCACGAAACCGTCGCCCGGCTTGAATTCTATCCATACCGAGCGCGTCTCGTTTTCGCAAACCGGCACTTTGCCGCCGTAGTGCAGTGGCAAAAGCGGATCGGGGAAAAGCCCCGGCTTTTTGCTTATATATTCGTCGTCGCACAAACCGGCTATGACCGGCAGAAGTACGGCGACCTGTTCGACCGTGCGTACGCTGACCGTACCGCCGATATCGCTCTTTACTTCGATATCGGCAAAGCCGTCGAAGCGGGAATCCACGCCGTCGTTGCGGTAAACGAACTGAAACGAGAGATCTTCGTTTTGTAATACCGATATTTCTTTAAGTTCCGGTTTCGATTCGACCGCGTCGCTTATGAAGCATTTTTCGAGCGAAGACGTTATCCTTGATGAAAACATTGTACGTACCTCCGTAAAACAGTTAAATGTTGAATGTATTTTTTCATTTCCGTATTGACATACGGAGATAAAGATGATAAAATAATATAAAGCGAAAAAACGAATAAAAGGAGAAAGTCATGAAAAAAGTATTATCCCTCTTCATCGTCGCCGTATTCGTATTTGCGGCGTTCTCGGCGATCAGCGTATCCGCTGTCAAAGCCGGCGAGGACGTAGCCTTTGCGCACGTCGTTGCCTCCGGCAACGACCCGTACGCGGAATTCACGTTCAGCCCCGACGGCAATCACACGACGATAGATCCCGATACCGTTAAATGGGCGTCTGTCAGATACAGGACCATTACCGAATGCGATAATACGGGCGTTCAGCTGATCGGTCAGTTCTACATATGCTCCGCCGCGGAGCCGTTCATCCCGATCAAGTACGTTCACAGCGGTCAGTGGGAAACGATCATAGTAGATATGACGTCGGTAAGCGAAAAGACTACTCTCGCTTCGAAATGGAACAGCACGTCTTATACCGACAAAACGAAGATCCGTTTCGACCCGCTTGAATCCAACCGCGACGCGGAAGCCGCTCAGAGCGAAACCGACACGGCGGTCGTATCAGACGGCGACAGCATAGACATCGCGTGGATCGCTTTCTTTGAAAGCGAAGAAGACGCGAAAGCGTACGACGGCAGCCAGGACACGCCGTACTGCATAATCCTGCCGGAAGACCTTGAATGGCCGGGCGGCACGAACAACCTCCCCGATCCCGAAGTCTTCAAGACGAAGCCGACGGTGACCGATGCGCCCGAAGTTCCCACCGAACCCGCGACGGAGACGCCGACCGAAGCTCCGACCGAACAGGTAACGGAACAGCCGACCGAGCCGGCGACCGATAAGCAGACCGAGGCTCCGACGGACGGTACCATGGAACCGACGATCGGCGCAGATACCAAAGCTCCGACAGATCCCGGCAAGACCGATAAAAACGGATTCCCCGTCTGGGCTATAATCCTTATCGCGGTCGCCGCGGTAGTGCTCGTATGCGTTATCGTGATGAGCGTCGTATCCGCCGCGAAGAAGAAAAAACAATAAATCCGCCTGAACAGACTGCCGCAGTTTCTGCGGCAGTTTTTTATTCAGCTATAATAGCGCAGACAGGCGATGACTTTGCCGAGTATGCGGCATTCGTCGACGATTATCGGCGCCATGCTCTCGTTTCTCGGCTGCAGGCGGTAATGACCGTTTTCGCGGTAAAACTCTTTTACCGTCGCCTCGTCGCCGACAAGAGCGGCGACTATCTCGCCGTTTTCGGCGTATGAACCCGAATTGACGACGATTATATCGCCGTCGAGTATCCCCGCGTCGATCATGCTTTTGCCGTGGACTTTCAGAGCGAAAAGCTTGCTCTTATCGTAGCCTTTGGCGTTGAAATCTATATATCCGTTGAAATTCTCTTCGGCGAATATCGGCTGACCCGCCGCTATCTCGCCGATCAGCGGCACGCCGGTATTCTCGTTTTCGCCTTCGATTCGTATCGTCCGGCTCTTGCCCTGCTCTTTTATGATGTATCCTTTCTCTTCGAGCCGGTGCAGGTACTGATGTACGGTCGAGGTGCTCTTGATACCGAGCGCGGCGCGTATGTCGCGTACGCTCGGCGAATAACCTTCGGCGTTTATCGTATCGCGGATATAATCGAGTATATCCTGTTCTTTTTTAGTAAGACTTGCCATAATCCCTCCGAAATACGAATATTTGTTCTTTTTTTATTTTACCACGGAATTTGCGAAAAGTAAAGAGGAAAAACGAACATTTTTTCGTTTTTTTGGTATATTTATTTATTTTTTTATAAAATACGCTTGCATTGTCGCGTCATTTATGGTAAAATCACAACAGAGGTGAATATCATGCAGACAAATTACCGCACGCTGAAAAAAAGGATCGAAAAACAGATAAAAGACGGCAGACTTCTCTGCGACGTAAAACTCAGCGCGAAGGAATTCGGCACGCTCACGGCGTACGTGAACCGCTGTGTTTCAGGCGCGTATAAAATAAGCGAAAGGAACGCCGCGCTCGCCGTCTTTCTCGTCGCCGTCGGGCAGAAATATTACGACGGCGCGTACTGGGAACACGTTGAAGAGATCTGCGGCGCAGAGATACCGTACAAAACGCAGCTTGCGCTCGGCGACGCGTTTTACGGCTTTGCCGCGGCGAACGGTATACCTGTTTTTTCAAAAAGCGACCGCGTAAAGAATATAATGGCGCAGTGCTTTTTACCTGAGTTTTTCGAAGCGGATTTTTTCAGATTTCTGTTCTACGGTTATTTTGTCGATCTTAAATGCGATATAACCAGGATGCCGAAGACTCTCGGCGAGGACTTTATTTCAGCCGCGTCGTCCGAATCGGATACGGCGCGTATGGGAATGATAACGAGGGGAACGAGAGATTTCATTTCGCTCTACCCCGCGGCGGCGAACAGAAAAATGCGGCGTCTTCTGCTTCTGACCGACAAACTGTTCCGTCTTTCGCCTCTGCCGCTGATACTCACCCGGCAGGAACGCGCGCTGATAGCGTGGTGCGAGAGAGACGAGACGTTTCGCCGCGAGGCGACGAACGCCAATTTCGGCGGTCACATAAACCGCAACGAAGCCTTCTCCGCTCCTTTTACGGACGAAGCCGACGGAGTGCCTACGCTGTGGCTGCCTGCGCAGTTTTTCAGATACGAGGAAAACGCCGACGAAAATATCGTCTGGTCGCTTGACGGCAGATCAGCCGTGCGCCCCGCCGTAACGGTCAGCATGGCGGGCATACAGACCGAGCCGGTGAAGATAAGACTTTCCGGGGAAATACCGGATGAAGCCGGTATCACATACGGAGAAACAACAAGAAAATGGGTGATCATAAAGAAAGATATCGGATAAACCGCGCTTAACACGCGGTTTTTTATTATTAACAAAATACTGTTGAATTGCCGTAACGTCTATATTATAATATTA
>JAEEJH010000024.1 GCA_016281775.1 Clostridiales bacterium
CTTCCAGATCCGCGGCTGGTGCATCATTGACGGCGATACGATAGCCGATATCGGTTACCGCGTAGACGATAACGCGCCCGTATTCAGCTCGCTTGAAGAACGCTCGAACGAAATAGTCAGCGTTATGCACTCCGATCCCGACAAGACGAACGGCTTCAACGTACAGATCTCCGCGGGCGAACTTCCCGCCGGTGAACACGTGATCCACGTCGTAGTCAAAACCGCGGGCGGCGAATTCCTCGACGTCAACGACGGCGAAAACGACGGCTTCAAAGTAGTCGGCACGGGCAACGCGTCCGCGTCCGCTTTCGTAAAGCAGTGCAACTATGACGTCACCGACAACGAAGGCCCCGATTACCGTTTCTACGGCTGGGTCATCATCGAAGGCGATACGATAGACGACATCGGTTACCGCATCGACGATAACAAGCCCGTATTCAGCTCGCTCAAAGACAGATCCGGCGAAGTCTCCGCCGTTCTCGGTTCGGATCCCGCCAAAACCAACGGCTTTGACGTTCTGTTGAGCGAAAGCGATATTGCCGAAGGCACACACGTTCTCCACGTAGTCGTAAAAACGAAGGGCGGCCAGCTGCTTGACGTAAACCAGGGCGATGTTGACGGTTACAGCGTAGTCGGCACCAAGGCCGGCGGCCAGTCCAACCCGCCGTCGGGCGACGCCGCCATCATCGCGATCGCAACAATCGGCTGCATAGCTCTTGCCGGAGTCGTCGTCGCAAAGAAAGTCAGATAAACGCTTTAAATTTCAGCAAAAGACCGCTTCGGCGGTCTTTTGCTGAAAATATGATCATCTTCACCGTTCTTATTGACAGAAAAAGATGTTTATGATATTACAGTCAAGGAGCCTTATATGAAAAAAGCATTGTGCGTTCTGTTCGCACTTCTTCTCACGGTTTCGGGCGCCGTACTGTCCGGCTGCGCTGAAAAACCGGACCGCGAAACGACGACCGCCGCCGTCACAAGCGGCGGCGTGAGCACGGAGACAGAGCCTGCTGAGACAGAGCCTGCGGAAACGGAGCTTAAAGCCGATCTGCCGGACGTCAAGTATACCGGTAAAACGATACGTATTCTTCTGATGGACAGAGCGCAGGTCGATATATATACGGAAGAAGACATGACGGGCAACTCTTTGCACGACGCCGTTTTTTCGCGAAACACTGCCGTTACAGACCGTTACGGCGTCACTTTTGAGTACGTTATCGACAGTGAAACGGGCGTCCCGTCAAGATTAAGCACCTCGGTCAAAGCCGGCTCGGATGAATACGACGTCTGCTTTACGCATATGGTAAACGGCGCTGTGAACGTGATGAACAATGACGTTTTGCCGATGGACGAATTGCCGTACGTCGATCTCTCAAAGCCGTGGTGGGACAAAGATATCAACGAAGGGTTCTCCATCAGAGGACACCTTATGATGGTAAACGGCGATATAAGTCCATCCAGCTTCAACAATACCGCTTGTATATATTTCAACAAAAAGCTGTTTGAAAAATATGATCTTGAAGAACCGTATAAGCTCGTAACGGAGGGCAAATGGACGCTTGACGCGCTTATAGAACTGACGAAGGATTTCTCAAGCGACAAAGACAGCGACGGCAGGATATCTCCCGACAGCAAGAGCGATCTGTTCGGTCTCACGGCATGGTGGCTCGGTCTGCCTTATGATTTCTATTACGGCGCGGGCGGCTCGATCGTTTCAAAAGATGAAGACGACGTACCGTACTACGACGTGCAGATCGAACGCGATACGGCCATATACGATAAAATATACAAAGCCGTTATTACCAACAACGCCAATTATGAAAAAGGCAACTGGAACTATCCGCATACGCTTTTCATCAACGGTCAGGCTCTGTTTTACGCGGCTTCTCTCGGCGACGGCGAAAGACTTCGCGAGATGGAATATGATTACGGCATACTTCCGGAGCCGAAGCTGAACGAAGCGCAGAAAGAATACAGATCGTTTGTCAACGGCGCCGCCGCTATGATATGCATTCCGGCTACCGTAACGCCGCAGAACAGAGAATTCGTTTCAGTGATACTCGAGGCGCTCGCAAGCGAAGCCTATAAAACGGTCACTCCCGTATTGAAAGAGACGTATCTCAAGCGCAAGTACACAAGAGACGCCGATTCCATGGAAATGCTTGACTATGTGGTCAGAAACCGGGTGTTCGACATGGGATACGTTTTCCTGTACGACGGCGCGGGTTCATACGTAAGAAACGCGCTTGCGGACGGCAAAACAAGTATTTCATCGGAAGTCAGAAAACACGCTGCATTAGGACCTAAGCTGATCGATAAGCTCGTTCAAGCGTTTGACAAGAGTTTTAACCAATGAAAAACAGTACGGGTACAAAACCGATAACACGGATCGTCGCCGCAAAGAAAGTAAGATAAACGATTTAAGTTTAAGCAAAAAGGGGTTGTTTAAAAACCTCGCCGATATTACAGGCGATCAAACAACCTCTTTTTGTGTTCTATAACTGAAAAAACATAAAAAAATACAGTTTATAAATACCGTTATCTTTCGGTCGCGTCGCTTTTCTTCACCGGACATTTGCGCGCAGCGCCGCGGCGGGGATCCCCCCCACCTCCTCGCCGCGGGATTTTATTCGGTTTTCTTTGAAGAAAACCTTTGCGTACCGACACTTTATTATCATTTTTACAGGTTATAGCTATTTATTACGCAAAAAAGGCTGTTTATCCGCCTGAATTATTATTCAGGTTTTTGAACAGTCCCTTTTTGATCATGAAAACTTTTTGCCGGTATCAAAAGCCGTTAATATCGCTTTTCCGGTTGACAAAGAAAGAAAATTGATATATACTTGATTTATAAGAATTAAGCCGCCGCACGGAAAACCGTAAACCTAACAAAAAGGAGCGTCATATGAGGATAATTCACAACAAAGGCGTGTGCGATCCGCACGTGCATATTTTTAACGGCAAGGCGTATATGTTCACAACGCACGACAGAGGGCCGGGGCAGCCGATTTTCAGAATGGACGACTGGAGGATCTTTTCCTCCGACGATCTTCTTAACTGGAAGCTCGAATATACTCTCCGCCCCGAAGACACGTTTTTAGGCAAATGCGAGGAGTGCTACGCGACCGACGCCGCGGAGAGGGGCGGCAGATACTATATGTATTTTTCGCATCAGCAGTACTGCATCGGCGTCGCCGTGAGCGATAACGGACCGGGCGGACCGTATAAAGACGCGCTCGGAAAACCGCTTATACCGAGGGGCATGGTCGATACCGCCTGTTACGATCCGACCGTTTTCATCGACGACGACGAAAACAAAACGCCTTACATAATGTTCGGCTTCACGTGTATAGGCAAAAAGTATTACGTCGCCAGGCTGAACGAAGATATGATCTCGCTTGCCGAGCCGCCGAGAGCGGTAGAGCTTGAGCCGAACTGGGACAGCGACGCCTGCTGGATAGAAAAGCATAACGGTATATATTACCTAACCACGCACGAGGCCCGTTACGCCACGTCGAAAAGCGTTTACGGCCCCTATACGTATCACGGCAAATTCATGTACGATTACACGGTCGACCACGGCACGTTCTTCACGTATCACAACCAGACTTATTTCACATACGGCGTGCCGGAGAATTTAGGCGACGAAAAGATCGACCCGTATTACCGCACGACAAAGATAGTCTACGCGCATTTCAAAGACGGCGGCGCGATCGTCACCGACGAGTTCATAAAAATACACGGCGTCGGCCAGTACGACGCCGGCTGGGACGTTATAAAGGGCGAATGGTATTTTGCCGCCTCCGACGGGATATACAAAAAAGAAAACGCGGACGGATTTGAGCTGCGCGGTATAAAAAACGGCTCGTATCTGTATTTTCCAAACGTCAGCCGTATTCATTTCAACGCGCCGGCGGAGGTGCGTATGTCGAACGGGAACGATAAACCCTGCACGGTGCAGATACGCGAAAACAGCCCGTTCGGCGCGGTGCTCGGCTGCTTCAAAGTCGGATACACGGGCGGTTTTGACAAATTCGAAACTTTTAAACTTGAGCTTGAAAACACGTACGGAACGCATAATCTCTGCTTCGTTTTCAGAAGCGAAGCGGAAGAAGCGGCGAGATTCGAAGATTTCAGATTTACAAAGATCAGGCCGTAAAGGAGACGAAATGAAACTCAAAGTGACGTCAAAATACCACGGCTCCCCTATAAGCAAAAAACTCGCCTCGAACTTTATCGAACTCGGCTACGGCTTACAGGTCGAGGGTATGGCTTCGGAGATGTTTTTCAACCGCAGTTTCGAGCCGTTTTATCCGTACCGGCTGATAAACAAGCTGTGGTTCGATCTGCTCGACGACGAGACGGATCTTTCCTCGCGCTGTGAGACGGACTGGCGAGTTTTCGACTGGTATCATTCTTCATACGAGCATAACGCGTGGTTCGCCTTCCCCGGTACGGCGGGTTATCAGCCGATCTGCGACGATTCGACTTTCATAATAGAAAGGTCGCCCGCCGCCGACGTATGCATAAGTCTTACGGACGACGCCGTTCACGGCAAATCCGCGATGCGCGTTATAAACGAAGACGCGTGGGAAGGCGGCCTTGCGCAGGACGGCAAATACTGCTTTGCAAACGTAAAATACAAATTCAAAGGCAAAATAAAAAAGATACGCGGAGAAGGCGCGGTAAAAGCGGCGCTCTACAAAGAGGGGACGGTCTCGGACCCAGTCTGCGTTGTCGGGCTTCAAAGTATCGGCTGTGATTTTACTGACGTTGCAGCCGAACTTGCCGTGCCGCAAGACGGCAGATACGCCTTCGTACTGCTCACCCCGCCGCGGTCCGAATACGTATGCGACGATTTTTCGCTTAAACCCGGCGACGAGGTAAGAGGCTTCAAAAAGAGCGCGGTCGAGGCGGGCGCGTACGTTTCGCCCGCGGTCATACGCTGGCCGGGCGGCTGTTTCGCATCGTTTTACGACTGGAGAACGGGCGTAGGGGAGAACCGTCAGCCGTCATATTCGTATTTCTGGGGCGGCTATCAGTATAACGATATCGGCACCGACGAGCTCGCTTCTTACGCCGAAGCCGTCGGCGGCGAATCCATGATCTGCGTCAATATGTACCATCCGTTCAAGCGTTATTACGAATACGTGCCGCCGGAATCGCTTAACGGCGACCCAAATGACAAAACGCTTCACGCGGCGCTCCACGACCGCGACCTGATACAGTTTGCCGACAAGCAAAAGGGCGCCGCGGAGGCGGCGGCGTGGGTCGAATACTGCAACGGCGACGAAAATACCGAAGGCGGCAGGGCGCGCATAAGAAACGGCAGAGCAAAGCCGTATAACGTAAAATACTGGGAGATGGATAACGAGGCGCACCGCTGGTTTACCGCCGAAGAATACGCAGAAACTTGCGTGCTCTATTCAAAAGCGATGAAAGCGGTCGACGCATCGATAAAGATCGGCATGATCTCGTACTGCTTCGGCGACGAAGCGCTCGTCAAAATGGTGGAGATCGCCGGAGAACATATAGACTTTTTAGCCGACCGCGGTTTTGAAGAAAAAGACCTCGAAAACAAGATCAGAATAATAGCCGATTACAACAAAGCGCACGGAACGGATATAAAATACTGCAACACCGAATGGCTGCCGTTAAACGGCGCGGACGTTTACAACATGGTGCCGCGCTCCGAGACGAAGACGAACAAGTGCTATATGTTCAGCAAATGGTCTTACGCGCTTGACGCCGCGGCTACGCTCATGATGTGGCAGAGACACGGCGACATAATAGATTTCGTAAACTACAACAATCTCGCGAACACTCATTCGCAGTCGGTCATTGAAACGCTGAAAGAGGGCGCGTATATCACCGCGCCGGGTATGATGATGCACAGGTTTGCCGTGACGAAAGCGTACAGAACGCTGCAGATCGAAAATTATCACCCCGACCGCAAAGACCCGGTGCAGATACAGCTTTCCGAGACCGAAGACGGCGGCGCGCTTGTGCTCAACGTTCTCGACCGCTCGGAAGAAGACGGCGAGCTGGAACTTGATCTGTCGGTTTTCTGTGTACCCGACGGAAAATACGAAGGCGTTATGCTTCACGGCGACAGCCTCGTCTCAATGAACAGGTCAGGCGACACGCAGGTAAAAGAATCCCCCGCGTCCGTTACCGTCGAAAACAAAACGGCGAAGATGAAAATCGATAAACTCTCGTTTTACGAGTTTGTTATTCCGAAATCATGAGGTGAAATATGAAAAAAACGGTCGTGAAACCGGGCAAAGCCGGATACCCGTTTGAAAACGGGCTTTTCGGCGTCAACACCGAAATAACGCGCAAGGGCTTTTTCGGCGGTCTGTCGGCGCAGATGATAAACAACAGAAAGTTATTTGCCGGCGGCGACGCGCCCTTCGGCTGGGTCTGTGAGAATTACGAATATATCACAAACAGAAAAGAAGAAAGCCTCTGCGAAAGTAATTTCGTGATACTGCACGGCGGCAAAATGAGCCAGTCGTCGGATATCATAGCTCTTCAAAGCGGCAAAAAATACACGGCGCGGCTCTGGGTAATGGCGCTGTCCGACAGCGCCGCGATCGAATTCGGACCGGCAGGGGAAGAAAAAAGTTTTGCCGTGCCGGAAACGGCAGAGCCGTATACAAAACTGTCGTTTGATTTCGACGGAACGGATATGAAAAACGGCACGTTTACCGTAAGAGCGGACGGCGATATCGCGGTTTACGAAGCGTCGCTTATGCCGAAAGACAATTTCTGCGGTATGCGCCGCGACGTCATAGAGGCGCTTCGGTATATCTCCCCGTCGTCTCTCCGCTTTCCCGGCGGCTGTGCGGCTGATCATTTCGACTGGAAACAGAGTTTGAAAGCGCCCGAGTTCAGAGTACCGGCGCACGGCGGCGACAAATGGTTTTTGTTCCGCGACACGTATGATCAGGACTGTCTCGACATAGGTATCAACGAATTCATGGCGCTGTGTAAGGAGCTCGGCGCAGAGCCGGAATATACGGTAAGTCTCTTATTATCCGACGGAGAAGACGCCGCCGATATCGTCGAATACTGTAACGGCGGCAAAGATACAAAATACGGCGCGGTAAGAGAATCTCTCGGCTTCGGCAGATTCGGCGTCAAATTCTTTTATATCGGCAACGAAGCGTACTTTTTCGGGCGCGAATATCAGTCCGACGGCGCGCTTGCCGCAAAACGTACGGACGAGCTTATCGCCGCAATGAAAAAAGCCGATCCCGACGTGGTCCCGGTGATCGGTCTGACGTGGGCGAAAGATTTTCAGAGGTGGAATCACGATTTCGTCGCCGAATGCAAAAGCGGCTGCGAATACGTTTCGTTTCACGACTATATCGGGATCCTGCCCGACCCGACTCAGGGGAAAAACGGCATGGCGACAAAGGAAATGCTCGAAACCAATTTTGCCGACGGCGAAAGTTACGGCTTGAATTTCTACAAAAACGGCCTTTATCCCGACCGCTTCGATAAAATAAAGGTCTGCGCGGACGAGTGGAACTACTCGTGGGGGCAGGACGCGAACAACGCCCTGTTCTTCTCTAACGCTTTACAGTTCCACTTTTTTGCAAAGAGCGGTGAAAAATATCATATAGAGCGCGCCGCGTTCTTCATGCCGGTAAACGAGGGCATGATAACCGTAAAAGGCGCGGAGTGCAGAGTCGAGGGCACGGGCGAGCTGTTTCATTATATGCAGGGGCATAAAGGCGGCGAGATCTGCTCCTGCGAAGCCGACCCGCAGCTCGACGTACTATGCACGAAACACGGCGAAAACCTTTATATCTCGATAATAAACAGATCGGCCGAACCGTGTAAAATATCTGTCGACGGATATAAAATATCGTCAAGTGTGCAGATCGCGGTCAAAGAATACGGCTTCGACAATAACGATTTTGAGCTGATACGGGGCGGCGATATTCTGTACGGCCACAGCGTTATGTTTTTGAATTCGGAAAAAATATGAGCGGAGGGCAAAAGTATGGAAAAATATAAAGATAAAACTCTGCCGGCAAAAGAACGGGCGGCGGACCTGATAAGCCGGATGACGCTCGAAGAAAAGATCTTTCAGCTGTCATCGCAGATAATTTTCGACGTTACAGGCGAAGAATACGCAAAAAAACGCGATCACCGCCTCGGCAGTTTCAGAAATCCCGGTCATTTCATGCACTGGAAAGACAAAAAGACGGCAAAGCCGTCGGAGGTCGCGTGCTTCATAAACGAAGACGTGAGAAAAACGGTCGAAGCGAGCCGCTTCGGCATACCGCCGATAGAAAACGGCGAGGCGCTTCACGGCGCGCAGTGGGGCATGGCGACGTGCTTTCCGCAGCCGATAGCTCTCGCGGCGTCGTTCGATCCCGCGCTCGTCGCGGAAGTCGCCGATATCATAGGCAAGGAAGTAGCCGCGGCGGGCGTCAGACAGGTGTTCGCGCCGGTCGTGAACGTCTCGCGCGACTGCCGCTGGGGCAGAACTATGGAGACTTTCGGAGAAGACGTGCTTCTCTGCTCCGATATGGGCGAGGCGATGTGCCGCGGCTTTCAGAACAACGGCGTAATAGCCACGCCGAAGCATTTCGTCGACAACTACGCCGACGGCGGGCGCGATTCGAACGAATCCCATTCGTCGTGGCGGACTTTATACGAAGTGTTCCTGCCGCCGTTTGAGCGGTGCGTTAAAAAAGGGGGCGCGATGTCCGTTATGGCGGCGTACAACGCCGTCGACGGCGTGCCCTGCTCGTGCAGTAAACGTCTGCTTACAGACATACTGCGCGGAGAATGGGGGTTCGACGGCTTCGTCGTATCAGACTACAGCGGCATGACGGACGTCTGCCGCGCCCATCATATCGCCGACAGCACGGCGAAAGCCGCGGCGATGTGCATGAAAGCCGGCCTCGAAGCTCCCCTGCCCGACAGATGCGAAAACGTGATAAAAGAGGCGTATGATCTCGGTTATATAACCGAAGACGATATCGATCGCGCGGCGCTGCGCGTACTGAAAGCAAAGATCGCGATAGGCCTGTACGATGATCCGTACGCGGACGAGAGTACGATAGATTCGTTAGTCCGCTGCGAGGCGCACAAAAAGGCGGCTCTGCAAGCCGCGCGCGAATGTACGGTACTGCTAAAAAACGAAGGCGTTCTGCCTTTTGACAAAGAGAAAGCAAAAGTCATCGGCGTTTTCGGACCGGGCGCGGACGAGGTGCCGGTCGGCGACAACTATTCGGGACCTTATCACGGATGGCGCGCCGACGACGCGTTCACGCCGCTCGGTTACATAAAAGAATTCGCGGCCGGCGCGAAGATCGTCACCGGCAAAGACGAAGATATCGCCGGTCTCGCCCGGTCGTGCGATATATGCCTGTACTTTACTAAAATGCTCGAGGGCGAGGGGCGCGACAGATGCAATATCCGCCTCAGCCGCGAAAAGCGCGTGTACGAGGCGGAATCGGCGGGAATGATCGTCGACCGCGTGAAAGCCGCCGAAGGGACGGATCAGGAATCGGCGATCGCCGCCATGGTAAAAGCGAACAAAAATTCCGCCGTGATACTGCAAAACGGCGCGCCGATAGATATGACCGGATGGATAGAGAACGTTCCCGCCGTGCTCGAGGCGTGGTACCCAGGCGAGCAGGGGGCGCAGGCGATATGGGAGACGGCGTTCGGGCTTGTCTGTCCGTCGGGCAAGCTGCCCGTGTCGTTTCCGAAATCGGTCGGTCAGCTGCCGCTGTATTACTCGTACAAACCGAGCGGCAGAGGCTATCACTATAACGAAAACGACGGCAAACCTCTGTTTGAATTCGGATTCGGGCTTTCTTACACGGAATTCAGTGTCGAAAACGTCGGTTTCTGCGCCGACGGCAGCGGACTTCACATCGAATACGATATCACGAACACCGGCGGCCGCGACGGCGCGGAGGTCGTGCAGATCTATTTCGAGAGCGTGAACTGCGGCGTCGTCCGTCCCGTTTCCGAGCTTAAGGCGTATCAGAAGACGTTTTTGCGGCAAGGCGAAAAAAAGCGCGTTTCCGTAACGCTCGGCGCGGAAGCGTTTGAGTATTACAACGCGGAACTTGAACGCGGAATGTTCGACGGCGACCATATAATCAAGCTCGGCACTTCGTGCGAAAAGATATTTTTCAAATTCATCGCGTACGTAAGAGACGGCGCGATACTGACCGAAAGGCAATAAATATGCAGATCGAAAAATCAAGCGTTATAATAGGCTTAAAAAAGCCGGTCAGGATTCTGCACGTGACCGATTCGCACGTGGCTCTCACCGACGAACGCGACGACGAGAGGAAGAGAGCGCTCGCAAACCGCTTCGGATCGCCCGACAGAGAGAAATATCTTTACGAGCAGGCGGAATACGCCGGGCGTAACTGCGATCTGCTCGTACATACGGGCGACCTGACCGATTTCGTGTCGCACGCCAACACCGAATTCGCGCGAGAGATATTAAAAAACGAAAAGATATTCTTCATCGCCGGCAATCACGACTACTCGCAGTACGTCGGCGAAGCCTGGGAGGATAAAGCCTACCGCATGAACAGTTATATGCAGATGGGCGGCGGCTTCGGCGTGCCGATGTTCTTCAACTCGCGCATCGTCGGCGGCGTGAATATCGTCGGCATAGACGACAGCTATTACCTGTTCGAAGACTGGCAGCTTTGGCGGCTGAAACGCGATGTATCAAAGGGGTATCCCGTCATACTTGCGGTACACGACCCGATATTTGAGGAGTCTTTATACCGTTACCACAGACAGCGCCTACCGGACGAACCGACGTATCTCGTCGGCTGTGACGAGGAGCATCTGCTCCCGTACAGCGAGTTCCGCGCCGTACAGCAGCGGCCGGATCAGCCGACGCTACGCATGATAGAATATATAAAAAGCGAGCCCGCGATCAAAGCCGTGCTCGCAGGCCATCTGCATTTCAGTTACGTAAGCGAGATAAGACCGGGCTTGCCGCAGTTCGTCACGGGAGGCGGCTATAACGGCGTCGCAAGAGAACTCACGGTAATATAATGAAAATCGACCGTCTGAAAACCGACGGTCGTTTTTTATAGTATGGTAAACAGGCGAAAAGCCGTTCGCCTGCGCGGAGCCCGCACCCTGGGCGGCTGACGCCGCAGTGAAATCGCCTTCGGCGGTTAAATACGCTTCGCGTGTGAAATTTGCCTCCGCGAACCCCCGAAAACTCGACAAGCTCATTTTCGGGGAACCCCGTCGCAAGTGAAATTCGGTTCTTGCGAACCGAGTGAAACAGGAATACTCTTTTTGCGGGGGAACCCCCACCCACCCCCTTAATCCCCCGCACTCCCCCTCTCCCCGTATTACTCATACGGGGGCGCGCGCCCCGGATAGAGCAAAGCGGATCCGGGAGGGGTTAAGGGGGTTTGGGGGTTGTAAGGGTGGGCACTCCCCAAGGGCGGCGAAGCCGCAAAGAAAGTCGCGTAGCGACACCTTGACCCGGCGCAAGCCGGATTTCACACGGCGCAGCCGTATTTCACTGCGGTCCCACCGCTTGCGGGGGAACCCCCACCC
>JAEEJH010000025.1 GCA_016281775.1 Clostridiales bacterium
AAAATTCGGATTATATGAAAAGGCGATGCCTAACGGCTTTACGCTGAAGCGGAAGCTCGATACGGCGGCTGAGGCGGGGTTTGATCAGCGGGAGCTTTCCGTAGACGAGACGGACGAAAAGCTCGCAAGGCTCGGCTGGGGACTGTCGGAGCGCAAAGATTTCGTCGCGGCACAGGCTGATTCTCATATGCCGGTACGCACAATGTGCCTTTCGGCGCAGCGGAAATATCCGCTCGGCAGCCACGACAAGGAAACGCGGAAACGTTCAACGTCTATACTGACCGGCGCCGTAGATCTTGCGTACGATACCGGCATCCGCATCATACAGCTCGCCGGATACGACGTTTATTACGAGCAGGGCGACGAAGACACGCGCGCTTATTTTGAAGAAAATCTGGAAAGATGCGTGCGTTACGCCGCTTCGTCCGGAGTCATACTCGCGTTTGAGACGATGGAAACGGATTTCATGAACACGACGGAAAAAGCGATGAGATACGTCGAAAGGATAAACTCTCCTTATCTGCAGATATATCCCGATATCGGCAACGTGACGAACGGGGCGGAAGATCCCGCCGCCGATCTTGCCGCCGGAAAAGGTCGTCTTGCGGCGGCTCATCTCAAGGAAACTCTGCCGGGCGTGTTCCGCGATCTGCGTTACGGCGAGGGACGCGTCGACTTTCCCGCGCTCGTCCCCCTCCTTTACCGGCTCGGAGTCAGGATCTTCACCTGCGAGTTCTGGTACCGCGAGGGTACGGATTGCCGAAGCGAGCTTGAATACGCGCTCGGGTATATGAAAAACGTTTTGAAAGGTTAAGGCGTATATGAGTTTTATTTCTTTTGAAAACGGCTCGCTTGACGTCGGGAAGATCTGCGCGGCGCTTTATTTCGAAGGCGGATATCATTCGATACCCGACGGATGCAAAGACTGGGGCAGCTCCGAGGAAGCCGACGTGCGTTTTCCCGGCGATACGATGGGCAAAATCACCGTGTTTTACGAAGACGGCGAAAAGGAGGCCTATCCGCTCGTTCTCGGCTATACCATGTGGTATAAAAACATGTGGGAACGCGACTGCGCGCCGTTCAAAAACGGCGGTGCAGACGCCGGAGCCGTATCGTACCTCAAAGACGCCCTGTATCTTTACGGCGCGTACGAAGGCTCGGAAAAGTGTTATTTTGCGATAAAACCGAAAAACAAAAAAATCACGCGGATAACGCTCGAAAAAGCGGAGAACAAAAACGGCGAGCCGGTCTTCACGGGCGTATACACTTCCGTACCGGACGGCTGCGACGAAGGATTTTTCCGCTCGCGCACGGTTTTGCCGGACGGCGTGCCGGAGCGCGTAAAGAAAAGCCTCGACGGGCTGTGTCGTCTCCTTTACACCTATGAAGAGGATTTCGAAAACGTCCCGGAATACAGGCTTGACGAAAACGCGCCTTATATAAGATTCTCGGGCGACGGCGACGCGAATATCGCGACCGGAGTGTTCGCCGAGAATATGAAAGACCTGTCGTCCCGGGTCGACGGCGAAGGCTTCCTGCACACGTCGTACCATATGGCGCCGTCGTGGTGGTACAACGGCTTCGGCGCGTGGATGGAAAATTTTAATTCTTATTATAACGATATGTACAGCCGCGACGGCGGCAGAGCGCTCATGACGCTTTCCTCGGGCGGTTATAACCGCGAGGCGGAGCGCGGAGTCGCGTTCGGAAACAGACAGATGATGTATTTCCCCGAAAACAACGTGACCTTCTGCGGTCACAGGGTACGCGGACATTACACCGTCGTCGTAAACAAGCCGATGCTGTACTCCGAGGTGCTGACCGGCATAGGCTGGCCGACGCGGTATACGGAGGAGAAATTCGGCGCCGATCACAAAAAGCTCGGCAACCACGAAACGGACGGCCACGGCCTTATGATGATGGCGAACTGCGCCGTTTATAAAAGGCATAAGGATCCCGCATCGTGGGCGAACGAACATTTCGAAGAGCTCACAGAGGCGGCCGAATGGATCATATGGTGTCTCGACAACCCGGAGCTGTCGTTTTCAAAGGACGGTCTGCTTTACGCGGAATCGGAAGCCGGTATGACCGATCACACGCTTTACTGCAACCTCGCCTGTTATCTCGGTCTTTCCGGCTATGCGGAGATCGCGGCGGAAACGGGAAGGAAAGACCGGGCGGAAAGATGGAGAAAATACGCAAAAGGTCTTTATGACGCGATAATTTCACGCCTTTCGGACGGTCAGAGCTGGATAAAAGAAAAGTACGGCTTTTTCCACGACAGCGCGGTAACGTTCTGCTCGGATGCGTTCGGATTCGATACGTCGCTTTTCCCGGAGGAGCTTGTAAAGCTTTCCCGTAATTCTTATGAAAAAGACGCAGAGAAGACGCTTTCGCTCAGATACGACGGCAGCGGCGGTCTCGGCTACAACACGTCGATGATAACGCAGAACGCGCTTTTGCTCGACCGGACGGACGACGCCGACAGACTCGTGCGGCGGCTCACCCGCATGAGCTACGCTCCGAGGCTCCCGGAACCTTATAAGATCTCCGAAGGATTTTCTTATTCGGACCGTACGGGAGCGCTGCGCCGTCAGGGCGATCTCGGCAATCTCGTGCAGCTTGCAGAGGCGCTCAAAGTATATCAGATCGTCTGCGGCGTATCGGACGCTTTGCCCGGAACGCTTCAGATATTCCCGCGCCTGCCGAAGGGCTGGTCTGTCGATATACACGGCATGAGCGCCGCGTGCGGAACTTTATGTATGTCGGCGTCGTATCCGGAAGACGGCGTGCAGAGAACAGACCTGCGCGTTTCCGGTATGCGCGGAATAAAAAAGATATCGTTCCGCGGAGGACCTTTCAGAAACGGCGGAAAGCTTGTCATAAACGGCAGGGAAGTACGGGGAGAAGCGGAAATTCACGGCGGCATGACGTGGATAAGAGCGGAGCTGCCGTACGAATCGTTTGAAATAAAGTGACGGAGGTCATTATGTATAAATTTGCGGAAAACAAAAAAGCCAACAAAGATCTGACGGTACTCGGGATCCCGTTCCGCGTATACGAGAAGGACGGCAAAATCGAGAAGATCACGGACGGGACGATGAGCCTTCCGGGCAGATACGGCGCGCTGTATTTCCTCGGAATGGCGACCGACAGCTGGCAGTGCAGCGAATGGTGGGGACAGCAGGAGACGCTTTACGACAGTACGACGCGTCTCTTCTTCGGCGACAGGATAGGGCATTTTCGCATCATCTTCGAAGATAAAACGATGGAGCTCGTCTCCGTCATCTTCGGCGTAAACGCTTTCAACTACAATCTGTATTTCAAACCGAAGCCGAACGAGGGCAATCTGATGAGCTTCGAGGCGCCGTACGACGAGCCGTTCAGATCTGATAAAGAAGCGAAAAAACTCCTCGACGGCGCGCTGATACTGAACGAAAACACGGCTGACGACGCGGAAAAGGCGAGCAAATGGATATTCTGCTACAAACCGCGCCCCGACAAAAGCATCGTCTGTATCGAATGGCACAAAGAGGAGGGCAAGCGCGCCGATCTCTGCTTTTCCGCGGTGACGGGACTTACCTCCGACTGCGGGGACGGGTCCGGGCTGAGATCCGCCGATCTCGACTTTTTCCTTAAAAAAAGCTGGTACAAACCGCTCGATGCGCTGAAACACAGGATATATCAGTACCGCGACGAGGTGCCGGACACGGTCGATTTGCTTGAGACGGACGGCTTCGACGCCCCGGATATACGCTTTTACAACGCCGGAGGCTTAGACGTGTTCACGAACGTATACCGCAGAAACATCATGGATATGGCGTACGGCAAGATCACCGACGACGGTATGCCCCACACCTCGACCGCAGGCACGGCTAACTTCGGCTGTTACATAGGCTTCGGCACTTTCAACTATTCCGCTTCGTACGGCGCGCACGTCTGGACGCGCGACACGGGCAGGATGCTTATCGAGGTCACAAACGCCGGATATTTCGACCGCGTGCGCGCCGCGGTCGGCAAACTGCACGAGATGCTGTACTATCCGTCCCTGCGTTTCAAGATACCGCACTGGAAACGCGTCGCCAACCTCGTGGCGCAGAACGAAAACGATACGTTCAACGAGGGCAACGAAAACGACGGTCACGCCTCGATAATGACGGCGATATGGTACCTTTATCACAAGGGCGGCGCCGATAAGGCGTGGCTTTGCGAAAACAGAGATCATCTGAAAGCGGCCGCCGACTATTACCTCTGGCAAAGGGACAACCCGGAGGAATCCAACTTTGACCGCGTTCTTTACACGCATTCGGAGACGAGCACGCAGATCTTAGGCGGCTATGACCTTTACTCGAACTTCATCTCGTATTACGCCGAGCTTTTATACGCCTCTCTTTTCGACGAGCTCGGCGATCACGTGTATGCGGAAAAGCTGAGAGCGTTCTGCAAAGAGCTCAAAGCCGGTATATTCGACAGGTTCGTCATGGATCATCCGAGGTACGGAAAGGTGCTTACCGACACGACCGACGACTGCTGGACGTACGAATACAAGCGCTTCGTTCCCGCGCTGATCTGCACGGATTTCCTCGCCTACGATCTTCACGACGCCGATCCGGAGCTGTTCGGACTCTGCAAAAGAACGTTCGACGCCGAAAAAGAGGTGTTTTATAACGCCTATTCCGGCAGGCAGATGGGCTACGGTCAGGGTTATCTTACAAACTGCGCTCTGGCGCTCGATCTTTACGGCGAATACTCCGAATGCGTAGACGCGAGCGCGAAGCTCTGCTACCACCACACGGACGTTCCGTACGTCGTTCCGGAAGGCGTCATAATGCACGGATCCGGCGAATTCTGGTTCAGAAACAGCGATCTCGGCAACGCCGTACAGCAGGCGGAGATAATCAAGGAGGCGCGCCTTATGGTCGGCGCCGACGATCTCAGCGGCAAGGGTTATCGTCTGATCCCGCGTCTGCCGTCGTATATGACGCGTGCGGAGGTGAAGGAGCTTCCGGTGAGGCTGTCCGACGGCGTGAGCAGGATAAGCTTCGTTTACTCCCGCGGGGCGCAGTACCCGGTCTTTGCGACGGACGGGAACGTATCGTACAGCTTCGGGCTTGACAGCGGAGAAAAACCCGAATACGTCCGTTTCGGACCGTTCGGACAGTCTGACATACAAACAAACGGCAAACTGCTCAAAACAGAAGAAATTAACGGAAAATACTATGCATACATAGAAATTTAGGAGGTTTATCGTGAATTACAGAGAGCATCTTGAAAAGAACGGCGGGATCCTCCGCTTCGATCCGATCTTCATCCCGAGACAGTTCGGCGACGCCGGCAGAAGACTGCGCATCCACCCGGACGACTATTACGCCTACGGCGTCAAGCGCGGCTCCGTAAAGGAAAGATGGTTTTCATCCGTCATCGCCGCGAACAACGGTCCTTTAGCCGAGCCGGACGAGGGCATGAGCCGCGTGAACGTGGGACCCGACAGAAGCGAACGCGTATATTTCAAGGATTTTGTCGACGCGCTCGGAGCAGAGCTCATAGGCGGAAAGCTTT
>JAEEJH010000026.1 GCA_016281775.1 Clostridiales bacterium
AAAGATAAAAAATCTGATTTTATACGGTCTGATATTCATCGTTAAACCAAACCGCTTGAAATCGCAAAAAATGAAGACGTCGGCTTTGCCGACTAATGAAGCCACTCGCGTCGCTCGTTAATGAAGACGGCGGCTTTGCCGCCTAATAAAGCGAAGTCGCCCCCGTTCCTTAATCAGCGAACGCAGTGAGCGTCTTCATTCCTTCGTTAGCGAAGCGTCTTCATTAGCCCCGAAGGGGCGACTTCATTGAAAAATCCGTCCTTTCGGACGGATTTTTCTGGCTGCGGCACTAGGATTCGAACCTAGGTGATGACGGAGTCAGAGTCCGTTGCCTTACCGCTTGGCGATGCCGCAATATTCAGTTGCGGAAAACATTATAGCAACTCAAAACCGATTTGTCAATAGGTTTTTCAAAAAAACTCGTGCAAACGAAGAAAAAAATGAGAGACGTTAATTTGTGAATTGAGAATGAAGAATCAGACGCCGTGTTCCGCGATGTTCCGTGCGCCGCTTCTGCGACGCGCCTTGGGAGCCCCCGCCGTGAACCCCCAAAAACTCGGCAAGCTCGTTTTCGGGGAACCCCGGCCGCCCTCCAATCTCCCAAACCCCAGATAACAAATTAATTACCTTATACACTCGGTTCGTAAGAACCGAATTTCACTTGCCGAAGGCAAATTTCACTGCATGGCAATTTCACTCGACGCAGTCGAATTTCACTGCGGCGTAAGCCGCCATGCCTCCCCCCTTATCCTCGATTTCATCGAGGGGGCGCGCAGACCGGAAGCAAAACAAAAACTCCGCGTACAGCAGAGTTTTCGTTTTTGCATTAAAGAGCCTTTTTGATCGCGGCAAGAAAATCCGCGTATTCTTCAAACGCCTGAAGGTCCGGGTTATCCGCTTTGATCTTTTCGGTCGAGCGGAACAAAAATCCGGCTTTGCTTGCGCGTATCATCTCAAGGTCGTTGAAGCTGTCGCCGGCGGCTATCGTTTCAAAGCCGATCGACTGCAGAGCTCTTACGGCGGTGAGCTTCGTCTTTTCCGTTCTCAGTCTGTAACCCGTGACCATGCCCTCGGGCGAGATCTCCAGGGTATTGCAGAATATCGTCGGATAACCGAGCTTTTTCATCAAAGGTGAAGCGAACTGCGTGAACGTGTCGGACAGTATTATCACCTGCGTCACCGAGCGGAGCTCGTCGAGAAATTCTTTCGCGCCGGGCATCGGGTCTATCGTTTCGATGACTTTCTGTATCTCGGCAAGTCCGAGTCCGTGCTCGGCGAGTATTTTTATACGGTATTTCATAAGCTTGTCGTAATCCGGCTCGTCGCGCGTGGTGCGGCGCAGTTCCGGTATGCCGCTCGCTTCTGAAAACGCTATCCATATTTCGGGCACGAGAACGCCCTCAAGGTCCAAACATACTATATTCATTTTTTACCTTCTCATTTCGATACGTACTGATATTTGAATCTGCCGCCGGGAGCGACGTCGCCGAGCGTATAGAAATCCATTATGTCGCCTTCGTTCTGCGAGTTGTCAGCCCATTTGAAGCAGAGCGAGAACTGACCGTCGCCGATACCGAGCATCGAGCGCGGTATCTTTACCGTCATCACGTTGCCTTTGACTGCGTATTCGACTTTGCCGACCTCGGTCGACTCAAAGCCGCTGCCGGTAAAGGCTTCGAGCGTAGCTTCGTGATCGTTGTCGGGCGATTTCTTGTTGAGTATGAAATCGAACGTCTCCCATTCCTTGCCCGTGTCTGCCGTGTCGATATAGAGCCTCATCCAGTTTTCGTCTGTGTACGGAGTAATGTCTTCGACGCAGCGGATCATGAAATAGACGTATTCGGAATCCTGAGCGACTTTTGCGTCGTACAGGTCGTTTCTGCCGGAATTGTCTTTATAACGGAAGGGCGAATTTGTCTTCGGGTCGATATATCCGGTCGCCGCGCGCGCCATAGTGTTGCCGGAATACGTGCGGTATAACGGCTCTACGTTCGCCCACTGACCGAATCCGCCGTATATGTCTATCGTTTTCGCGCCTGACGCCTCGGTCAGGGCGTTCACGCCTTTGTATCTGCGTATGAAGTTGACCATCTGGTAATAGTAGTGGTCTTTGAGATCGCCTTTCGACGGTTCAATGTCGCGGCTGCGCAGATCGTCGAACTGATCGGCGAAAGCGTTGTTAATGCCCATCCATTCCCGCTGACGTATGGCGACCCATTCGTTCCAGCCGGTGATGAAGATGAATTTCGGGTCGACTTCAAGCGCGTATTCGAACTGTTCGGCGAAATTCGCGCCGTACAGCTTCGCGTTTTCGCGGGTATCGTAACCTTTCGACGTGTATGTGCGGTCGGTGACGTTTTTGCCGTTCATCGCGGTAAGCGATCTCGCCTTGTAGTTGTGGTTCTGCGCCACGCCGACGGTGATCATCTCGTTTTCTTTCGATTTGTTCTGATACACGGCCTGCGGATAAACTGAGAGCCAGCCCCACTGTCCTTTAACGGTCTGCTTTGCAAGGTAATCGGGCTGTCCCTGCCTCCACGTAAAGAAATTGTATACTTCTTTCTGCAGCTGATCTTTTCTGTCGAGCGCGCTCTTCCAGCCGAGCATAAGCGGTTTGCCTTCCCACATCATCCAGGAATCGGGGCAGAAATTGACCTGATATATGTTCAGATAAAGTTCTCCCATCTGCGTTCTCGCGTGACCGGCGTCGGTGAATGGAAGAAGGAAAGTCACCTTCGGCGCGTTCACCCCGTCGGCCCTCGCTTCGGAGAAGACCTCCATCATCAGTTTGGCGGTCTTCAGCCACGTAAACGTGCCGTTCGTGTTGTCGTTGATCACGCAGTCCACTCCGGCGTCCGCCAGAAGCTCCGCCTGTTTTCTGAGCACCCATCTGTCGTTGCCGTTGTAATAACCGTAGATCGGTTCGTTCCAGAAATGGTAGTTGGCCGAACCCCAGCGCGCGTCGTTGAAGTTGTTTATGTCGATATCCGGATACTTGTCGAGTATCTCCTGGTTGTTGTACGCTGCGACCTGCGAGTAAAAATCGCCGTGCCACGGGGAGTAGAAGATGCCGACCGTTTTATCTGCTTTAACGTCGCCGACGTCCGCGTTTGTAAGGAGCACTCTGCCGAGTCCGTCCACGCCGACGAGAGTGCCGGGATCGACGAATCCGTCGTTTAATACGGTTCCGTTTTCGTCTTTCGGCACCGTACTGTTGTCGAGGCTCGGATCGTACGTCTGCGCTTCGGTGACGGCTTCGGTCGGTTCATCCGTGATCTTCTCCGTCTGCGTTTCTTTTGCTTCCGTCGCCGCTTCGGTCTCGGCGGGCTGATTTCCGGCACAGCCGAAAATAAGCGGCAAAACCGCCGTCACGGTGAGCAGTATCGCAAAAAGCCTTAGTCTTTTCATATGAAAACCCCTTGTTTTTCGTGTTTATCATATAATAACACATATATTTAAACTTGTCAAGACTTGACTTTGTAACGATTTTTTGATATTATATAATAAAGTAAGACCGGAAAATGAGAAAATGAAGAAACAAAACCCGTATCCGTATTCGGACAGCAATAAAAGATATCAGACCTACGATTATTACGTCAAGCGCAGATTCGGCAAAAAATGCGCCAAACTGCCGCTCGACATAGGTCTGTCATGCCCGAATATCGACGGAACGAAAGGCTTCGGCGGCTGCGTCTACTGCTCCGATCGCGGCTCGGGCGATTTTACCGCGGGCAAAACGCTGTCCGTCACGGAGCAGCTCGATCTGCAAAAGCAGACGATGATAAGAAAATGGGGAGAAGATATATTCTTTATCCCGTATTTTCAGGCGCATACGAATACTTACGCCCCGCTTTCGTATCTCAGACCAAGGTTCGAAGAAGCCGCGGCGTACGGCGGCGCGGTAAGCGTCAGCATAGCTACGAGAGCGGACGCGCTCGAACCGGAAACGCTCGAATACCTGTCGGAGTTATCGGAGCGTATACCGGTCACGGTCGAACTGGGGCTTCAGACCGCGTCCGACCGGACGGCGAAAATCATAAACCGCTGTATGACGACGGAAGAATTCGTTAAAGGCTTTGAACTGCTCGGAAAATACGGCAATATCAGGCGCGGCGTGCATATCATAAACGGTCTGCCCGGCGAAGACGAAGAGCAGATGATAAACACGGCAAAATTCGTCGCTTCGCTTCACCCGGACGAAGTCAAAATACACCTGCTTTATATTCTGACGGGTACGAAAGCGGAGAAGATGTACCGCGACGGCGTTATAAAGCCGATGGAAGAAGACGAATTCATAGCCGTTACCGTAAAACAGCTCACATATCTGCCGCCCGATACCGTTATCGGCAGACTGACCGGCGACGCGTCCGCCGACCGGCTTGCGGCGCCTCTCTGGAGCCGCAGGAAAGTGTGCGTGTTAAACGGCATTGATAAAAAAATGGCATCCGACGGTTTATATCAGGGAAAGGAATACGAATGAAAAAGAAATTCATTTTGTTTTTGACCGCGGCACTCTGCCTCTGCTTCGTCATAGGATGCGGCGCCGGCGGCGATACGGTCACGACCGGCTCTCACGACAGCGCGCAGACGGGGGCGCAGACGGAAACGCCGACCGGAAGCGAAACCGAAAAAACGGACGCGACGACGGCTCAGCCGGAAGTAAAACTGCCCGATCACTATATCGATTTCCGTGACGTTGAAAACGTAAACGCCGTTACCGGTCTGTATCACGTGGCGGTCGAACCTACGGAGAAGGGAATGAGAGTGCGGTTTCTGCCGAGCGGCGGCAAGCCGTCCGATCCCGATTACTGTTTCGATCCTTACATGACGCTGCCTCTGCCCGAAGGCAGATTCTCGGTAGACGATTATCCGTACTTCGTCATAATACTCAACACGAGCCGCGCAGATATGAAAGGCGACGTCAGATACAAAACCGACGGGCTTAAAAGCCCTGATTCCTACCCGACGAACAGATTCGCGTATAAGGGTACGGGCGAACAGATAATAGTTCTCGATCTTACCGACAGCGACGTGCTGTTCATCAACCCCGGCGACAAACCAGTAACGGGCAATTACAGCGATCTGCGGATGGATATGTTCGAAAACAGCGCGTCCGCAAACGACTGGTTCGAGATCTGCTGCTACGCGTTTTTCTCATCTTACCGCGAGGCGTGCGAGTTCACCGGACTGCCCGAACCGCCGAAAGAACCCGAAAAAGAAAAGCAGGATCTTTCGGCATATCCGCTCGGAGCGGAGTTTTCCGATCCGCCGCTTGCATACAGACCGAGAAAACTGCTTTACGGTTTTGACAGCGGTTACGAATACAAATTGAAGTCGCTTCTGAACGCCGGCTACGGCGGCGTAGTATCGAACGTAAACTTCACGAAGAAATATCTCAAAGACGATAAAGAGTTCGAGCTGCTGAAAGAAGTTTACGAGCGCGCCGTCTCTCTCGGCATGACCTGCTGGATATACGACGAATACCAGTGGCCGAGCGGCAAGGCGTTCGGTCAGGTGCTCGAAGGTCACCCCGAATATGAGGCGACCGGCATAGAGATGATAAAGGTCACAGGTACCGGCGATATAGATTACACGCTGCCGGAGAATTATATCCGCATCGCCGGCTCGACGCTCGTCAAAGACGGAAAAAGAGAGAACGTCGGCTTTACCGATAAAAAGATCGGCAAAAAGAATCAGGGAAGCTACACGCTGTACGTTTACGCCCGCCGCATAACCAATCAGAAAAAAGAAGACCCGAGCGACTTCACGACCCTGCGGGACGTCGATCTGCTCAACCCCGACGCGGTGCGCAGATTCATAGATACGACGTACGAGAAATACAAAGACAAATTTGCCGATACGTTTTCGCTTGTCGAAGCGTTCTTCACCGACGAACCGCTGCTCGGCAACCGCGATATGAACAACTACGTTGTATGGACGGATAAGCTGCCCGAAAAGTTTGAGCAGATGCACGGTTACGGCATCGAGGATCATCTGTATTCGCTTTTCGCGGGCGATACGGACGAAGACAGGACCGTAAGAGTGAATTTCTATCAGACAGTGTCGGAGCTGTTCTGCGAAGCGTATTTCAAACAGCTTTCAGACTGGTGCGAAGAACACGGCTGCGCGTTCTCCGGTCATATGCTCTTTGAAGAGAATATGCAGAGGCAGATCGAGACGTACGGCGGAGATTTCATGCATCTCGTCGGTACGATGAGCATACCCGGCGCGGATATACTTCAGGTCGAACCAGACGCTCTCATGAACGTGAGCACCGACATAGGCAACTTCATGGGACTCAAATACGTCTCGAGCGCGGCGAAGAACGCCGGCAAGACCAAAGTGCACCTCGAATTCAATCCGGGCGCCGTTTCAAACGCCAGATTCTTCTCGAATCAGCTTTATTACGGCACGGGCGGCGCGACTCTGTCGACGTTTTTCGGCAGCAACCAGTTCTCGACGATACTCGGCGATTCGCAGATGAAAGTAAAGGATCTCAAGACCGTCAACGAATATATCGGCAGAATAAACGTGATGCTCGAAAACGCCGTCACGTCGACTGGCGTCGCCGTGTTTTATCCGATAGATTCCGCGAGAGCGTACTATATCCCGGACGGGGATCAGTTCAACTGGTACGGTCCGTCCGTCACGGCAAAGCTCAACGCGTATCTCGCGGACTCGTGCAGATCGATCATCGAAGCCGGTCTCGATTTTACGCTGCTCGATAGACAGAGCATAGAAAACGGCGCGGTCGAAAGCGCATATAACAAAGCCTCGGGCAAAGAGGGAACGTTTCTTAAGGTCGGACTCGGCAGTTACTCGGTCGTCGTAATGCCCGACGTCACGGTGATCGACTGCGAAACGCTCGATGTGCTTCTCAGCTTCAAACTGGGCGGAGGCGAGATAATCTGGTTAAAGTCCGTGCCTTCGACGTGCACAGATATGCGTCAGACCGAAAGATTCAAAACGCTCGTCGGCAAACTTGCGCCTAAAGTTTTCAAAGGCGACCTCACGGCGAAGCTCAAAGAGCTTTCACCGTCTGAACTCAAGCTCGAAGCGAGAAGCGGAGTTTTCGTTTCGGAATACGAACGCGCCGATATCGGCAGAACTTTATACTATATAGTGTCGACGAAGACTTACGGGCATAAAATAAAGATAACGCTTGACGGCGATTATCTCATATACGATCCGTACGAAGCGACCGTGACCGAAGCGAGCGGTATGGCGGAATACAGGCTCGAAAGCTATCAGGGAATAATAATACTCAAATAAAGGAGAAGAGTTATGAAGATCACACTTTACGGAGCGGCAAGCAACGCGGTAGACAACGTCTATAAAGAAAAAGTTTACGAACTCGGGTGCGAAATGGCGCGGCGCGGTCATACGATGGTATACGGCGCGGGCGGCGGCGGACTTATGGGCGCCGCGGCGGAAGGCCTGCACGACAACGGCGGAAAGATAGTCGGCGTGACGCCGCATTTCATGAACACGGTGGAGCCGATATACGAGCACTGCACGGAATTCATCGCGACGGAAACGATGTCCGAACGCAAGGATATAATGGAAAACATGGCGGACGCGTTCGTAATAGTCCCCGGCGGCATCGGCACGTTCGACGAGTTTTTCCAGACCTTGACGCTCAAAAAACTCGGCAGACACAACAAACCGATAGTTCTTTACAACGTCAACGGCTTCTGGGACAATTTGCTCGCCGTCGTCGGCGCGGATATTTTCAAAGGCTTCATCAGCCACGACGTAGCCTCGTGCTTCTGCGTGCGCGAAAGTCCGCAGTCGGTAATCGATACGCTCGAAGAACTTGTAAAATAAAAAAGATTTCCGCGTCAACAACGCGGAAATCTTTTTTTATTTTTCTTTTATTTCAAATACGCATTCGCCGCATCCGACGCTCGAATAGAATATCGCGGGCGCTACGGGCGTATTCGACGTACAGGCGCCGTAGACGAATCTGTATCTGCCGTCGGGCAGCCTCTCTATCTCGCCCGTGCCGTTTATCGTCGAGAAACCGGGGAAATAGCAGTTTTTGCCGGTACCCGCCGCCGGGTCGTCAGGATCGACTCCGGCGAGCCTCATTATCGGGCCGCGCCAGCCGAGTCCGTCAGCCGAGAACTGCACCGCCGGCACCGCGGAGTTGCGGTAGTCGATGAACGTTGTGCGGCAGAACAGCGCCTCGCCGTTATCGAGCCTGAGCCAGCCGATCTGATTGCCGAGCTGCCATAAGCCGTTCACCGCCTCCGCCTCGGCGCAGTCGAACGACAAAGGGTCTGCCGTTCTTATGCGTATCGATCTTACCTCCGTATTGCGAATAACCATTCTTACGTACATCCAGAAGCATTTGCCGTCCGGATCGTCGGGGAAATAAACGACCTCTTCGTGATCGAAGCTTGCGTATTCGGGAATGTTTATAATGACCGGCGCGTCGGTCTTGCGCTCGAAGTGCAGACCGTCTTTCGACGTTGCGACGCCGATACTGTCGTGACCGATAAGAGTGCCGTCTTCGAGATGCGTGTAGTTTTCACACTGCCAGTACATATAGTACGTTCCGTCAACGTATACGACCTCCGGTTCGATCGTGTTGCCGCTCCACCACTCGCCGTTCATTCCGAGCTCGCCGCCGAGATAGAACGCGGGACCGTCGAGATTCCGAAACCAGTGAACGCCGTCGTCTGAAAGATACACGAGCACGTGGTCGCCGTCGGACGGGGTGTATTTGTCTTTATCGTAATCGACGTAAAGACCGCCGTTATAAAGTATATACGTTCCGTCGTCTTTTTTGATTATGTGAGTCGAATAGTCGTACGCCGGAGCCTCGGTCGGGTAATTGAGCAAAACGAGATTGACGTCGGTCTTTTTGCCTAACGTCGACGTAGCCACTATATCGTCAACGCCGTCGCAGTTGATGTCGCCGCAGGTCATGTAAGTCGGCGCGATATTGCCCTCCCACGTCGGATACAGGTTCTCGTTGCCGATCTCGTCTTCGTAAGGACCGAACTGCCCGTCCCTTCTGCCGTAATAAGTCCGCAGATCGTGACCGTTGATGCATACGATAAGATCGCATAAATTATCCGAGTTCACGTCTGATGTGCAGCATACGCCGTATTCGTCCTTGATGTTCAGCTGTTTCTCGGCGTATATCTCCGGCACACCGCCGGCGATCAGCCACGATACCGTATCGAAGCCGTTAACGGCTATGATATCGGTCACACAGTCGCCGTTGATATCGCCTGCAAAAACGTTTTCGGGGCTGAATCCGACGCTTGACTTGAGCTTGCCGGCGAGCTTGAATGCAAAACCGGAATTCGAGCCGTAACCGATAACGGCATAAAGCCCGTCGGAGACGAAAAGCAGATCGGTGAAACCGTTGCCGTCAAAATCGCCGGTGCCGCGTATCACGCCGTCAAAATCAAACTTCTGCGAGTATATCAGCCGCGAATCGTCGTATTTGTTCTTCGACTTGCCGATATATATACGTATCTCTCCGTTTTTGTATATCACGTATTCGCCGTATCTGTCGCCGTTGAAATCGCCGTAAACGTAGCCGCTCGCTTCGGGATAATTCCTCGCGCAGACGCTGCCCGTGTATAGATCTCCCATGTGGTGCGAATCGCGGTCGACCATTGACGACGGGCCGTAAAAAACGCTCTCGTATGTTATCTCGTATTTTTTGCCGCCGAGCGTTTCCGTCGCCGCCGTCTTTACGGCGGTCTCTTTTTCGGCGAATCTTTTCGTAAACGCAAAATCTTCGTTTATCTTCGCCTCGCCTGAGTCAAATTCCGGCTCCGGCTCTTCTGTCTGCGCCTCCGTCTGCGCTTCGGTGACCGCGGCGGTTGCCGGCTGCGTTATCTTTTCGGTCGAATCGGCCGCGGGCGGATCGCCGCACGAAAGCACGGACAGAGCGGTAATGACGATAATAAGAATAAGGCTTATTCTTTTTGACATTATACACCTCGAGAATAATTATGCTGGTTATTTATAAGGAAAAATAAAGAGCGGCGATCGCCGGTTCGTACCGGGGACCGCCGTGCAGAGGATCAATCTTTATTCTTCGGTAACGACTTCCGCTTCGGGAGCGTTCTTCTTTACGGATTCGATGCCGTTCAGGCAGCTTGCTTTTGCCTTGTAGCCTTCGGAGGTGGCGATTATTTCACCGTTCGTCGCTTTGAGTCTGAAGCGGTATTCGCCTCTCTTATCCTGATACATTTCGAACTTCGGGCATTTTTCCTTTACGGGTTCTGCAACGGTCTGATCTTCAAAGTTGGCTCTTGCGGAGTTCTTTCTGACGGATTCGATGCCGTTTTTGCAGGATCTTAAGGTCTTGTAGATCTCGGACGTGGCGATGATCTCGCCGTTCGTTGCTTTGAGGTTGAATTTTACGCCTGTCGCAACTGTTTTAATAGCGAATTTTCCCATGATTTTAAGTTCCTTTCATTTATTTACGGTTTCCCTATTAGCGATTATAAACGAAAAACCGAAAAATGTCAATAACTTTTTGAAAATCTTATACAAAAATATGCTTATTTTCACGTTATTCCGACCCGTGAAACTCGACGCGGTACAAATACGCCCTCCGTCCGGCGTTCGAGGTCACGTAGAACTCGCCGTTTATTATATTCACCGATTCCGATTCCGCGTCGTTTTTCAGATGCAGCGGTATGGTCGTTATCAGCTCTCCCTCCCAGTCATAAACGCGGAATTCCTGACTGTAACCGTTACGCGACGATCTTACGAACCATACGGCGTCTTCCGATGCGAAAACTCCCTGCGAGAGCGTGCCGGGCGGATCGACGTTTCTTGTCAGCTTGTGATTGAGCTCCCCGTCCCAGAAATCGAGCGTTTCGCCGCTCCAGCGGGCGGAAGCGTACGCGTCGCGCTCCGGGCAGTAGCTCATCGCGAAAAACGGCTGTCCGAGAGAACCTTTTTCAATCAGAGTCAGACTGTCTCCGTCAACGACCGAATAGCCGTTCCAGCATTCCGTAAGAGTGCCTTGGCAAGACGTGACGAAATACGCTCGACGTTCGGGAAGATAAGTAATGTTGTTTGCGTGCTCGAGATAAAGCGGTCCGTCGCTCGTTTTAACGAGTTTGCCGTATTTATCGAATTTGCATAAAAGAGTGCATTCCTCGCCCCGTATGTCGAATTTGTTGAACGCGACGACCCAGTTTTCACCGTCGTAACAGCACCCCTGAGCAGTTACGTAATCGGTCTGCGGGCATTTGAACGTGAGAATCCTCACGCCCTCAGCGGTAAGAGGCTTCGAAAGATCAGGCGCGGGCGCCGTCTGCGTCGCCGCCTCGGTCAACGCTTCGGTCGGTGCGTCAGTCATATCTTCTGTCGTCAGAACCGCGGTCGGTTCCGGTGAAGAGCCCGTCGTGACGCTGCCGGTCACGGAAGCCGGCGCCTCCGCACAGCCGTACGCCGCAAGCGTAAATATACAGATAAACAGTGAGAGCGCAGCGCGCGATGATTTTTTCATCTTTCACCTTCAGATATAACGTTACGAAAAATCGTATGATTTACGACCGGACAGGCGTTTCGACCTCGGCGGGACGGCGCTTTTTCAGCCGTTTGAAAAGCAGAATGAAACACGTCAGGTGCGCAAAGTCGGTGATGATCCACGAGGCGGGGTAAGATATGTAAAGCGTCTGCAGCGTATGATCCGCGGCAAAGACCGTGTATATCCACAGTACGCGGAAAGCGCACGCGCCGAGCAGAGAAACGATCATCGATACCGTCGAATGTCCTATACCGCGAACACAGTTTGAAAGCACGTCCATTATACCGCAGGTAAGGTAAGTCGTGGCTATCATCGAGAGCCGTATCTTTGCGTAGTATGCGACCTGCGGATTCGGCGCTTCAAGGTTGGAGTAGAGAGATATAAGACTGTCCGAAAAGCCGAACGCCGCAAAACCGAGTATCAGCCCGACCACGCCAGCAAGGATACAGCTGAGCCCCACGGCGCGCTTTATTCGGTCGTAGTTTTTCACGCCGTAGTTCTGCGATACGAAAGTCAGAGCCGCCTGAGAGACGGAGTTCATCGATATGTAAACGAACCCTTCTATATTCTGCGCCGCGGTGTTGCCGTCCATAACGATGGAGCCGAACGAGTTGACCGACGACTGTATGAGCACGTTGGAGATAGAGAAGACCGACCCCTGTACCCCGGACGGCAGACCGATACCGGCGATCAGTTTCAACTCGTTTTTGTCTATTCTCAGCGTTTTGAGCGAGATCCTGCTCGCAGAGTCTGACCTGAAAAGAAAGCGGAGCACCAAAGCTGCGGAGATCGCCTGCGCCGTTATCGTAGCGACCGCGACGCCCGCCACGCCCAAATGGAAAACGATGACGAAGATCAGATTGAGAGCCACGTTGACGATGCCCGCGGAGGCAAGATAACGGAGAGGTCTTCGCGTGTCGCCGCATCCGCGCATTACCGCCGAGCCGAAATTATACAGCATGTTTCCGGGCAGACCGATGAAATAGATCTTCATATAAAGAGTCGCCCTGTCTATGACGTCCGCCGGCGTACCCATGAGCTGAAGCAGAGGTCTGCACATGAAAAAACCGAAAATACCGAGGATGACGCCGCCGATAAGTGCGATGACGACCGCCGTGTTCGAAGTGCGGCTCACGCCTTCGTCATCGCCCTTGCCGTAGTATCTCGCGACCGAAACGCACGCTCCGACCGAAAGACCGACGAACAGGTTCACAATGAGGTTTATCAGCGCGCTCGTAGCTCCGACCGAACCGAGAGAGCCCGGCTCGGCGAATTTGCCGACGACGATCATATCCGCGGCGTTATATAAAAGCTGTAAAATCCCCGCAAGCATCACGGGCAGCGTAAATTTGATTATTTTCGGAAGGATCGAGCCCTCCGTCATGTTTATCTCGTAGCTTTTCAAATCAAACGCCTTTTTCTAATAAAATCGGTATTATTATAGTGGAAATATATGTCTAAATCTACCGTTATCGATCATATTTTTGAATTTAGTTGAGAATTGAGAACGGAGAATTGAGAATTGAGGTGTTGCCTCCGGCAACGTTTTGCGCGGCTGCGCCGCCCTTGGGGGTTTCCCACCCCTCCGGCGCGATAGATCGCGCCAACCCCCAAGCCCCCTTTCCCCTCCCTCGATATATAATCGAGGGGGCCGCGCGGCGCCCCCCGGAAAAATTTCCGAATTGCGGGGGAAGGGGGTACGGGGGATTTAGGGGGGCGGGGGATCCCCCGGAACGAAAAATCAGCACGAACGTTATTCGAAGGTCGTAGGGGCGATTCACGAATCGTCCGTTTGAACGGAGCAATAAGACGTTCGTTTGCGTGACAGTATTGAACCGTCCTCATCCGTCGGCTTCGCCGACACCTTCTCCCAAAGGAGAAGGCACATGTTCGGGTCGTCGAGGCGCCGACCCCTACGGCTCATAAACCGTTAGTTCGATTAGACCCGATCATTCTTGGGGGTTTACCCACCCCTCCGGCGCGATAGATCGCGCCAACCCCCAAGCCCCCTTTCCCC
>JAEEJH010000027.1 GCA_016281775.1 Clostridiales bacterium
ACGTAGTAGATCTGATAGCCGCCGGTCAGCTCGCTGTAGTCGTCGCTGATATCGTTTGACGTGCCGTTATTATTGACGGAGACCTCGCCGCCGAGGATCTTGTTCGTGTTGCCGTTTAAGAACAGATCGTAAAACGTTCCAGGCGGAACGGTCTGATACGCAACGGAGCTCACGTCGCCCGACGGAGTCACTAACGTGCCGCCTTCTTCGTTCGTACCGTAGATGACGCCGGCGAATACGTAAACGCTCCTGTCGCCCGTGAACGGGTCGATCGGATCGGTCCCCGACAAGTTCACGCTGCCGTCGATGTCAAGTATCAGCGTGTAATCGTTGCTGTCGCTGCTTCTCATATCGGCGTCGTGCAGGACGAGCTCGCCGTTCTGTGCCACGACCACGTGCGCTTCGATTTTGAACGGTGTGCGCGTGTTAGTGTACGTAACTTCCTGATCTATGCTGTCCGCGGCGGTCGTATAGGTGTAAACGTACGTCGGTATCACCGACGAAGCGTCGATTTCGGTAACGAATCCCGATTTCGGCGTCTGCGTTACGGTGATCGTTTGTGTCTTAACCTCATACGTACAGGTACGTTCCCAGTATGTACCGTTTTGCCGGTAGTCGCCGCTGTATACGATATCGCTGACGGTATAGAATAACGTTTCGGAATCAGATTCGCCGTTGCTCAGATCAAACGTATGCCGTACGATCTCGGCGGTAGTCGGCGTGCCGACGACCGTCGGAGTTCCTTCCTGATTAAGTGTATAGGTATATCCGTAATACGAGTAACCGCTTCTTGTAAATCGGTCTGTACGGGTATATTCTGTTACGGTTTCTTCTACAACGACCGTATAATCGAATTGTTCGAGAAGATCTTCTTCCAGACCTTTGGTTATTTCGTTTATCGTGACGACGACCGGTTTCGCTTCGCTGTCGTAATAGATAACGTACAGAGTTATGTCTTTGCCTATGGGCGTCCAGGTGTTGCCGCCGTCTGTAGAGTATCTGTAGCCGTTCCAGAAATTGCGGATCCGGAGCGCCGGACGGTCTCCGTCGCTGTTCGACGCGCCGGTTATGAACCTCAAGTCGCCGCTGTCTTCAGCGTTTGCGTTACCGATAGCGAAAGAATAGTAAGGGTAGTCATTGTAAGCCCATTCGCGCGGCTTTTCGACGGCGTGATTCGTGTAACCCGTTATGCCGGTCGGATCTGTATCCATATAGTAATCGCCGATGCTTGCGCTCGTTATACGCGCATCTCTCAAGCGGTCCGGATCGGACAGATTGCCCGACGTATCCATTACCTTATATTCTATATCGACGGTCCGCGGATAGCGGAAATATATGAAGAATATCTCGCTGTCGTTCGGAAGCTGACCTGACGTACCGTTTTTGTATGTCACCCATGCGGTACGCGTCGCGTTATCGTAGTAAACAGATGTGATCCACTTGTCTTCGGAGATATTATCAACGGTTACAGGATCGTTGTTATTATTGATATTATTATTATCGTTGATACATGCAAACGCAAAGAGATAAGAGTCTTCGCCATCACTCGCCGGCTTGACACTTATGTAGTTTGCCGCGTCTGTTTCGGTAGCCGTCGGCGTATTCGTACCGCTGATTACCTGTATCGCTTCAGTGAGTCGCCATGTCCATTCCGGATCGTTATCCATAAGTACGAGGCCCGACGTGGAGTCGACGACGTGGATCGGAACCCTTATCGGCTGAGCCCAGTATGCGTAGAGATGAAGTTCTTCGTTTACAGGCCGGCTGAAATCATATACCTCTTCCGCTTCTGCCGGATAGATATACTGCCTGGTAGTCCAGAAGTGGAACACGACGTCGTCTCTCGGGTCGGTCGGTGTGTAAGGCGGCAGATCAACGGTTTCACCGAGCATTACGGTCGTATAGTAACATTCGTTTTCACTGTATACGTTATATACTTCAGAATCCCATGTGCCGCCGAGGGTACTTCCTGATTCGGTGTTGTTTTTATGGAAATATACTTTGACTTCCCATTCAGCGTAAAGTCTTAAGGGTTCTTCGGCGTCGACGAAATACGGATGGTCGGGATCGGCTCCCGCACCCAGGTCGAAATGCTCGCCCGAACCGTCGGGTTCGGTATTCCAGCCGACGAGCACGGCGCCGACTTCGTCATAACTGAAGCCAGTACCGTCGCTCAGGATAATGCCGGTATTGTTTACGAGGTGGGATATCGTTGCGTCGGTTTCCGTGCATTCTGTCGTAGGCGTAGGCGCTGTGGGATCGGAAGGTCCGCCGTAGTCGACGGTCACACTGTCGACCTTGCCGCCGTTTGCGTCGTATATGATCTTCGCGGTCTTCGCCACGGAATAAACGGCGTCGAGTATCAGATATTCGCGTTTATTATTGTCATTGTCTATTTCGGTGATCGCGAATTTTGACTGGAATTCCATTGCCAGGCCGGGATAGTAGATCGTGCCGGAATCGTCGCCGCGGATCGTCCAGCCTATGAAGTTATATCCTTCGACCGGAGTCGCCGTTCTGGTAAC
>JAEEJH010000028.1 GCA_016281775.1 Clostridiales bacterium
AGATGCTTGAGTATAATAACGAAACAAATAATTAAATCGGATCGTTTATAAAGCAGAATTGTGCTCGCGGTATCTATTTTAAACATTATCTCATATCGTCGGTGAAGTTTGTAAAATATAAGACCAAGCCCGCAGGCGCGAATCGAGCCGTATTCAGGACGTGTGAGATACCTTCAGTATGGTATTGAATTTATTCGGCGACATATTATACCTTGCGTATGAAGGAATATCATATCAAAAGAATTGAAAAATCCACACTTATTGCATATAATTGACTTATATGAAACCGATCGAACACAGACTGCTGAGGAGTCGTGTTTTTGCATTATCCGATTAAAGAAGTAAAACGCATAGAAACGTGGAAGCGTATATACAGCTGGATAAAAGAATGATCGGCGCTCAGCCGATATTAGCCGCGACGGCTTCTGACCGCCGCGGCTTTTTTGACGGCAAACCGTAACTGATAACGTTTAAACGGCTGCGTTTTACGCGCCAAATAGTCGAAAAGCGGCGAATTTGCTATTGACAAGCGTGACTGCGTCAATTATAATTATATACAATAAGTAATGAGAGGTTTTTTATATGAAGGATTGGCTGATAATTGTATTGTTTTCCGCGTCGCTATTGTTTTTTGCCGGTTTGCTTTTCAAAGTCGGCTTTGACGTTTTCAGACCGCTCAGGCGGAGAAAGTGTGAAACGGGCTATGATCAGGACCGCCGTTCGTTTCGGTCGAAACTGCTTACGGCGTCGCTTCTTTTCATCGGCGCCGTCTGGTGCCTGCGTTTTGCAGTCGGTTATTACGCTTTCTTCAACCCGAACAACGACATAAACGGACTGCACCCGGCCGAAGAGATATTCAACAGTTTAGTCCATACGCTGCAGACGTTCAGCCTTGACGAAAAATACACGGAATACATAACCGTGGGTAAAAATATGATCGGATCTGTTTTCGGCGAGGAATCGTGGCTGATCGGCTTTTACGGCGTATACGCGGCGGTCCTGAATTTTATGGTTCCGGTCGCGGGCGGCGCTATACTGTTCGAAGTTATCCGCGAGTTTTCGCCGAAACTGCAGCTGACTGTTGCAAACTGCCGCCGCCTCACCGACAAATACTATTTCAGCGAGCTGAACGACAATTCGATCGCGCTCGCCCAAAGCATCATATCGTATAAGAAACGCGGCGTCTGCGTGATATTCACCGACGCTTACGCAGGCGACGGGGATGAGGGCGGCGCGGAGCGCATAGCGAAAGCGAGATCTTTCGGCGCGATCTGCATCAAAGACGATCTGCTTCATATACGCCTGCACGGCCGGTCGAAAAAGATCTTTCTTATAGACAGATCGGAAAACGATAATTTACAGACGCTTGCGGCTCTGCTCGAAAAGGATGACAAAAAGATCGGCGAAGCCGAGATATACGTTTTTTCGTCCGACGACGCCTTCTCACATCTTGACGAAGAGGTTTCGTTCCTTGTAAACAAGCGTATAAAAACGCTCAGAAAGCGGTATAAGGATCTGAACGAAACGAAATATGAAAAGCCGTCGGAAAAAGATGAAAAGCCGTCGGAAAAAGATGAAAAGTCCGCGGAGACCGAAGACGATTACGTCAAAAAAACTCTCCCCACCGTCATACCTGTAAACGGCATTCGAAATATGGCTGTGAATCTGTTATCCGACGTTCCGTTATACGAACCGATAATAGATAAAGACGCCGACGCGGAAGGCAAAAAGTCGCTGAACGTAACGATATTAGGCAGCGGCGTAATAGGAACGGAGATCTTTCTCAACTCATACTGGTGCGGTCAGATGCTCGATTGCCGTATGAAAATAACGGTCGTTTCGAAAGAAAAAAGAAACAAAAGAAGCGGATACAAAGGCGAAGGCGACTTTGAGGGACGTATAAATAACATAAACCCCGATATAATGGCGACCGTCAAACCGGATTCAAAACTTCTTAAATACAACGAGACAAGTTATTCCCCCCCGTATTTTTCTTACGACTACAAGGAATACGACGTTTTATCCGACGATTTCTCAACTTTCATGAGCAAAAAAGGCTTGCTCGATACGGATTATTTCATCGTAGCGCTCGGGTCTGACGAGGATAATTTTGCCGTCGCCGACAGACTGCGCCGTCTGGTCGGCGTGCATCACCTGTTCAAAGCGAAGCATAACAAGACCGTTATAGCGTACGTTATATATAACACGGATCTTGCAAGAGTATTGAACTGCGACAATCTTCATAAATATTCGCCCGAGTCCGAGACGCCCGATATACTGATGTACGCTTTCGGTTCGCTTGAGAGCGTTTACAGCGTAAAGAACGTGTTCTTTGAAGGCAAAGCCGATGCCGCGTACGACGCTGCGGACGCGTACTACGGCAGGAACTTAAACGAAGAAGAACACAGCAAGAACAAAGAAAAACGCTTCAGAGATATATATACCTATCAGGCCGATCTGACAAAAGTATACCACCGCCAATACAAAGAATACTCGGCGGGCTTTCACAAGGTATCGGTATTTTCCGCGAAAGACGTTATCAAAGAGTGTCATACCGGACCCGAAGAGGAATATCTGCGTTATATAATGACCGAAAAAGCCGATAAAGAAGGAAAGAAGCAGAGAATGATACACAGACTGGCGTGGCTCGAACACCGCAGATGGTGCGCGTATATGAGGATCAAAGGCTTCCGCGCTCCCGATAAGAAGAAATACGGGGAATATACCGATTACTTTGACTCCGAGCTGCCCGAGCATAAGGAGGGCGATCATAAATTCGTCGCGCTGAAGCTTCATCCGTGTATCATCGAGTGCAGTGAAGAAGGCATCGACGCCGAGTTTGACGAATACTGTTTTGAAAAGACGGAAACCGAATTTAAAAAAGACAACGTCCGGGACTTTCTCGACAAGCTCAGCCGCTCGAGAAGAGAACGCGACGGGTCAAAAGAGGACTTCAAACGCTGGGATTATCCCGAATACGAGATAAGCAAGAAAGAAAGAGCGGAATTCAAACGCGATCGGTAAATATTCAGAGAAGCTCCTTATTTATTTGACGAATACCCATGGAATATATAATTATACCTTTGATCGCGGCGGCGCTGATAACGGCGATCATCCTGATCATAAAGAAGTCAGGCAGGACCGAAGCCGAAGACGGTATGGAGAAGGCGGGACGGGATGGCGAAAAATACGCCGTTCAGGTAATACGTTCCGTCATGCGCAGAGGCGACGCGCTTCTGACGAACGTGCACGTTTCATACGGCGGCCGCGAGACGGAGCTCGATAACGTGATCGTCAACGGCGGCGGAGTCTATATCGTCGAGGTCAAAAGCTATAAAGGCCGTCTCGAAGGGCGTGAAGACGATTTTAACTGGACGCAGTACAGGACGGACGGCAAAGGCGGGAAAACGGTAAAAAATCCGATCAAACAGGTAAAAAGACAAATATACATCACGTCAAAATACTTGAGACAAAACGGCGCGCCTAAGGTCAGCGTCGACGGTTTTGCTATACTTTTGTACTCCGAGAGCCCTGCAGAGAGCAGGTACATACTTAAAAGTACGGCAAAGATAGATAAGGCCATACATGCAAAAACGTCAAAAGCCCTCAGCCGCGCCGAAAAAGAGGCGGTCGTCGGGATACTTGAGGCGGCGATAACCGATAAATAAAACAGAAAGATAAAACCCGAACCGTCTGCCGGCGGTTCAGGGCTTGAAAGGAAACAGAAAAATGAACGAGATCAAAAACAGCAAACTGCTCGATGAGATCATAAATTATGCGTTATCGCTGTACGGAACCGGAATCGAAGCGCTCACCGCCGAAAGGTTTCTTATGGCGGTCATCGATTACGCCACGGGAAGAGTATTGACGGATATCGACTCTGCGGAGATAAGGGCTCTTTACACCACTCTGCGTAAATATTTCCCTTTGGGTCCGGGATTCGCCGCTCTGAGGAACGCTCTCGGGAGACGTATAATGTCTTCTGCCGCGGAAAGGAGCGACATAACGTATATAGGGCTTTGCATAAACGAAGCGAAAAAGGAAGCGGTAAAAAGCGGAGCGGAATACTTTACGCCGCTGCACCTTCTGACTTTTATCCTCAGGGTCCCGAACGATTTTATAAGAAAATGTATTACCGATCTGAATATGGCAAGATCGAATCCTAACGACGGCCTGGCAGACGGCCAGGCGGAACAAAAGCAGTCTTGGGATGATACGTTTGTTGTCACCGTTGACGAATCCGGACCCGAGCCTGAAGAACCCGAACCGGACAAAAAGGCAATGATCGCCGAGCTTACCGAAAGGGTGAAAAAAATTAACGAACAACTGCTTTGCAAGATATTCGGGCAGGATAACGCCGTAAGCGTGTTCACGTCCGGCTATTTTCAGGCGGAACTTCTCGCGTTGACGGATAAAGACAGAAAACGTCCGGCCGCTACGTTTCTGTTCGTCGGTCCTCCCGGCGTGGGCAAGACGTTTCTTGCTGAACAGGCCGCCAACGCAAAGGCGACAGTTCGGGCGACGAAGTCATCCTTACGGTGTTTTTGACTGAGATGGACGGCTTCAAAAACGATACGACCAGACCCGTTTTCGTACTTGCGGCTACCAATTTCGGCATAGAAGCCGGTACGGATAAGAGCCTTGACCAGGCGCTTTTGCGCAGATTCGACAGACGGCTCTATATCGACCTGCCCACGAAAGAAGAGCAGATCCGATACATACACCTAAAAATGAAAGAGAAGACAGCGCTTTCGCTTTCGGAAGAGAAGATCGAGAATATCGCTTTGAGATCGACCGGCATGAGCCTCGCCGACATCGCGTCGGTGATCGAGTTTTCGCTCCGTTCCGCGGTCAGAAGCGGCGAGATGAAAGTCACGGACGAGATCTTTGAAGAGGCGTTCGAAACGTTTACCTTCGGCGAGGTAAAGAAATGGGATAAGTCTCTGCTTGAACGCGTCGCAAGGCATGAATCAGGCCATACGTTCCTTTACTGGCAGAGCGGCGAGACTCCGTCTTACGTGACGATAGTCGCAAGAGGCGGTCACGGCGGCTATATGAGACACGGCGGAGAGGGCAGACCGATCCTTACGAAAGAAGAGATGCTCTCGGCGATCCGCACGTCGCTCGGCGGCCGCGCGGCAGAGATCGTGTATTACGGAGAAAAAGACGGCGTGTCGTCGGGCGCCGCGGCAGACCTTGAACGCGCCACGGCGATAGCGAAAGAAATGGTATGTTCTCTCGGTATGGATGAAGCCGTCGGGCTCGCAACGGCCGATCCGTACGATCAGCACACTGCGGAGCTGGCGTCGCAGATACGCCGTTCGGTAAACGCCATACTCGACGCCGAAATGAAAAAAGCGATCGCGCTGATCAAAGAAAACAAAGCGTCGATCGACGCGCTCGTAGAGAGGCTCCTCACCGAAAACCATCTCTCCGGCAGCGAGATCTGCGCCGTGCTGGAAAACGCAAAAAAACAGCCGTGACAAAAAAAGCGTTCGCTTTGCCGAACGCTTTTTCGTTACAATAAAACGCTTTCCGATCGTGCGGTATTTATCGAATAGTGTTGACAATTCTCAAAGAATATATTATAATAAAATAAAATGCACAATAATGCTCAGCGGCGGTCGGAAAAATCAAAAAACGGAAGGCGTATATACGCTTTCCGCCATCCGTTATCAGGCCGTTACAAAAAGGGTTCGGGGTGACGTTCGGCTGCGGCGGCGCCACAGATCCCGGGGCGCCCGGTAAAATGAATTGCGGCGGTTATCTGCCGGCCGGCTGTCCGCTTGAACAGATCGAGGCCGGAAAATCGCGCGGGTCGGGCAGCGTAACGTTATCAAATTCAGATGAATAATAAAAGGAGACACGGCATGAAAAGAATAGATAAACTTACGGAAGAATTTCGTACGAAGTACGAGCAGTTCATCATCGGCTGCGATTCCGCTGAGGATATTTTCCGCTGGAACAAAGACAAAAACGGAGAAATGGACGTTTATTTTGAAAACGAGATACTCTGCGTCATCGTCCGGCTGATCGTCGCCGACGGCGAGATCGGAGAAAAAGAGGTCGAGTATCTCAATAAAAACTTCGGCTTCCGTTATACTGCCGAAGATATCCGCGAGATGTACGAAGGCAGCAGAGAAGAGCTGAACAACGGGTTTTACGGGCGTATCAAAAAAGACGTTTCCGATCTGAACGAGATCGGGGAAAAGTTCGCCTCGGCGTTCAAGGAACTGCTCGGAATAATTACCGGGATCGTACTCGAAAGCGACGGCTACGCGACTGACAGCGAGTTATCGGAGCTTTCCGCGCTGAAAAGCATCATAGAAGGATAACGCGTCCTTAAAGGCATAAAATAGAGAGAGGACCGCGAAAACGGTAATGAACAGCGTGTTTGAAACGATCTGTTCCGGGTTATTGAGATTTGCCCCCAAAATCGGCGGGGCCGCGCCGGCAGCGGTGATCGAAGCGCCCGTAAAAGCCTTGGAACGCGCCGGAGCCGTCTGAACGGTATAAAGACTGAGGAGGAGAGAAAGATGAAAAAATTTCTTGTTATAGTGGATATGCAGAAAGATTTTGTCGACGGGTCGCTCGGCACGTCGGAGGCGGTCGGTATACTTCCCGCGGCGGAAGAGCTCATAAAAGGGTTTGACGGCGAGATCTTCGTCACACTCGACACCCACGGCGAGGATTATCTTGATACGGCGGAAGGCAAAAAACTCCCGGTTAAGCACTGTATCAAAGGTACGGCGGGATATGAGCTTGACAAACGGATCGCGAAAGCTCTGCGCGGCAAACGTTATACCGCGGTGCCGAAGGTCACGTTCGGCTCGGTCGACCTGCCGAAACTGGTAAAACGCGCGGCGGGCAGAGAGAAATTCGAAATAGAGCTTATCGGACTTTGTACCGATATATGCGTGATATCGAACGCTCTGCTTCTCAAAGCGAACTTTCCCGAGGCGCCGGTCAGCGTGATCGCACCGTGCTGCGCGGGCGTCACGCCCGAACTTCATAAAGCGGCTCTCGAAGTAATGAGAAGCTGCCAGATAGATATAAAGGAGTAACCGATATGTTTGACGCGTTGAAAGTCAAAAACGACTGTGTTGAATGGATACGCCGCTTTTTTGAAGAGAACGGCAAAGGCTGTAACGCCGTGATCGGCATTTCCGGCGGCAAAGACAGCTCGATCGTCGCCGCGCTCTGCGTCGAAGCTCTCGGCAAAGACCGCGTTATAGGCGTTCTGATGCCGTGCGGCGTTCAGCACGATATAGACAAAGCCCTGCTGCTCGTCGAGCATCTCGGCATACGCCATTATATAGTGAATATCAAAGACGCCGTAGAAGGCGTGACAAAGAACATACCGTTTGAGTTGTCGGAACAGAGCCGCATAAATCTGCCGCCGCGTATACGCATGTCCACGCTTTACGCCGTATCGCAGAGCAATAACGGCAGAGTGGCAAACACCTGCAATCTCTCCGAAGACTGGGTCGGATATTCAACGAGATACGGCGATTCCGTCGGCGATTTCAGCCCGTGCTCGCATCTCACGGTAGACGAGGTAAAGCAGATCGGCAGACTGCTCGGGGTGCCGTCAGTCCTCGTTGATAAAGTCCCGTCCGACGGACTCTGCGGCAAGACGGATGAAGATAATCTCGGTTTTACCTACGCTGAGCTCGACCGCTACATCAGAGAGGGCGTAATAGAAGACGAAGAGAAAAAGAAGAGAATAGATACCCTGCATGAGAGGAATCTCTTCAAGCTGAAGCTCATGCCGTCGTTTCAACCGGAGCTGTGACCGTGAAACCTTATAAATTCGGTCTTATTCTCGGGCGTTTCCAGACGTTTCATATCGGGCATAAACAGATAACCGACGCCGCGATAAAGCTTTGCGGCAAAGTCGGCGTGTTCGTCGGTTCCGCGCAGGAATCCGGCACGGAGAAAAACCCGTTCACTTTTGAAGAACGCAAAGAGATGATAGAAAAAGTCTGCCGCGGAAAAGTTGACGTTTACCCGATATTCGATAAGGGTTACGGCAACAATTCAAAATGGGGCGAATACGTGATAGAATGCGTCAGAGAGAATACCGGTACGACGCCCGATCTGTTCATATCCGGCAGAGAAGAACGGCGCGTCGACTGGTTCGACGGTATAGAAGGGCTTTGCATGGCTGAGCTGTATATACCGAAAGCGATAGACATATCCGCTTCGCGCCTGCGCGAGTATATGCTTCACCGCGATTTTAAAAGCTGGAGCGCGTATATACCGAAAGAGCTGTGGGGATATTTCGACAGTATGGCAAAGAAAGTCAGCTCGTCTTACAACAACAAAAAAACCGAAAGCATTTAGAGGCGTAAAAAATGAGATTTGAACCTATCGTAAATTCACTGCTCGATACTGACCTGTATAAATTCAATATGGATCAGGTCATTTTTCACAAGCATACGGACCTTTGCGGTCAGTATTATTTCAAATGCAGAAACAAAGACGTCGTCTTTACAAAAGAAATGGCTGACGAGATAAACGCGCAGATCGACCATCTCTGCACGCTGCGCTTCAAAAACGAAGAGCTCGATTATCTGCGGAGCATACGTTTTATAAAGAACGACTACGTCGAGTTTCTGCGTCTGTGGCATCCTCTGCGCGATTACGTATCGGTCGGACTTGACGGGGGCGAGCTGAACATCACGGTAGACGGTCCGCTGTTTTCCGCAATGCAGTTCGAGATATATCTGCTCGAGATAGTGAACGAAGTATATTTCAGAATAAAATACGACTATAATACTTTGAGAACAGACGCGGAAAAGAGACTCGATCAAAAGATAAAAGATTTCAATTCCGGCAAATACAATTTCAAATTTGCCGAATTCGGCTGCCGCAGACGTCTTTCGCGCGAGTGGGAAGACGAGGTCATAAGACGGCTTTCAACGGAGCTTACAAACAAAAACATGGTCGGTACGTCGAACGTTTATCTCGCGATGAAATACGGTCTTACGCCGATCGGTACGTACGCTCACGAGTTCGTACAGATGTATCAGGGCATCGACCGCATACCGCTCGCATATACGAACCATTACGCGATGCGCGACTGGTACGACGAGTATAACGGCGACAACGGCACGGCGCTCACCGATACGGTGACGACCGATCTTTTCCTGCTCGACTTCAACCGCTCCATGGTGAACAACTACACCGGCGTCCGCCACGACAGCGGCGACCCCTACGAGTGGGGCGAGAAGATAATAAAACACTATGAAAGCTACGGCGTCGACCCGAAGACCAAACTGCTCCTGTTCAGCGACAGTCTTGACTTCGACCGGGCGGAACAGCTTTATCAGTATTTCAGGACCAAAACGAAGGTCTCGTTCGGGATCGGTACGTTCGTTACGAACGATACCTGCGAAAAAGCGCTCAATATCGTGATAAAGCTCCAGTACGTCAACGGCAGACCCGTCGCAAAACTCTCCGACGCGCCCGGCAAAGCTATGTGCAAAGATCCCGACTATCTTGAGTATCTTAAACGCTCCGTCGATTTCAGGCTCAAAAGAGAAGCCGGCAAACGGTGACGTTAAGCACCCTCCTGCCCTGTACGACTTTTTTGCGATTTCGTATTGACGGATGCGGCTTTCCCGTGTTATAATCGTAATATACAGAATACGGACGGATAAAATGACGAACTTTACGATTGAAGAATTTGATCTGATCATCAGGGAACTTACTGAATACGATCCGCCGAGCTTTCACACGCTGATCGCCGTCGCCGATCGCACTCTGCGCCCGTCTGTAACAAAATGGTGCAGAGAAGACAAAAGACTGGCGGGCAGACAACTCGAAGACGACGTCATGCAGGAGACTCTGCTGCGGCTGATACAGAAATGCATAACGGGCTTCTTCTACCGCACGGACGAGATAAACTACGACCCCGAAGGGTTCAGGAACTGGATGTTCGAAGTCGCGCTCAACATCAAACGCGATTTTGCGCTCCGTCAGAGCAGGCGCGATCTGCGCGAACGCTGTTTTGACGAGGGTGAAGAAGAGAATATACCCGACGAGCGCTCGGATAACGACGCCGTTACCGAAAGACTCGCGGCGGCTTTCGGGCTGATTCTCGATTCGGACGTGAAGATCTACAAGATCCTGACGTGGCTCGCTCAGTGCGCGTTCGTTATCGAATACGGCGTCGCGCGTAAAGATTCAAACGGTATGCTCGCCGAGCAGTTCGCCGATAAAACGCTTTACGAACTGCGCGATACGGTATACGAATTCGCCGGACGCATACCCTGGATGAATTTCACCCCCGAACACAAAAGAAAGATCGAAGAGGCTCTGTCGGAAGAATACAGGGAAGGCATGACCTACGGTCAGAGCAAATACAGAGATTTCTTTATGAAAAAAGACGCAAAAGCGACGATAAGCGACTGGATAAACAGAATGAACGGATACATAAAGAGGAACACGGAACAATGAAGCATCTGACGTTGGAAGAAATGACTGCATTCATATCTTTTCAGTCGCTCGACGGCGACTCGATAAAGCTCGCCGCAAAGGTCAACGGGCATATCTGCAGATGCAAAGAATGCAGAGACAAATTAAGAGCGTTCCAGACCGTATCGGAGGGGCTGTCCGATATGCTTCGTTCCGGAAATGAAAACGTCGCCGTTTTGCACGAAAACAAAGACGCCGCGGCGATGCAGGGCGGCGAAAAAAAGACAGAAGAAAAAATACCGCTATCGCGGAAAAGATAAGGAGGATTTAATATGGATAACAGAGAAAAGGCAGTACAGGTTTTTGAGGAATTCTGCAAAGTGCTCGATTCACGCGGCTGGCACTACAACAGAAACGACGAAAATCTCAAGATCGATCTTGAGATCCGCGGCGACGATCTTACGATGGACATATACGCGAACGTAGATGAAAATATGCAGCGTATATATATGCTCTCGCATCTGCCGTTCGCGTTCTCGGAAGACAAGAGGCTCGACGGCGCCATCGCGACGTCGGTAGTAAACTACAACCTCGTTGACGGCAGCTTCGACTACAATATGAAGAACGGCCGCACGGTATTCAGAATGACCAACTCGTTCAAAGGCTGCGAGGTCGGCCCGGAGCTGTTCAACTATCTTATCGACTGCATGCTCTATACCGTGGACGAATACAACGAAAAGTTCTTTATGGTAAGCGTCGGAGCACTTTCGCTCGACGACTTCATAGCAAAGTACGGAGAATAAAGGCAAAAAAACAAAGCCGTTCAGGCTTTGTTTTTTTTATTTTCATTCGTTTATTTCGCCTTCGAACATGATGACGTTCGATACGTTCGTCCAGTCTGACGACGTGGTGTGTATGAAGAACGCAAACGGTCTGTCGGCGGTAAACTCGATCACTTCGTCGCCTGACGGCGTCGCTTTATCGCGCCCGATCACCGCGGTGACCGCGGCGGCTTCGACTCCGCTTTCTTCAAGCTTGATCTTCGTTTTCTGAATTATATCGGTGATATACAGATCGTGATCTATCATCGCGGAGAAGTTCGCTTTTTCGTTATCAAAGATCCGGCTCACGCCGCACTCACGCAGAAAGTCTACAAGTTCTTTGTGTTCAAGCGACGTTTCAAGCTCGAATTTCGGTATCTTCAACGCGACCGGCGTCAATTCAGCCGCGGCGATCTTTTCCGTGATATTATCGCAGCTGCCGAGTACGAAAGTGATCGCCGTGCTTCCGCGCATCGGCACGGTAACGAGTGCCGTCGCGCCGTCGCTGTAATAGCGGTAGTAATCGCAGCCGTACATAAAGTCCTTCGTTTTGACAGTGCCGTTTTTCGCCGTAAACGTTCCTTCGCGCGTGAGTTCTTCCGAAAACGGCTCCGACCAGTAATTCTTGTAGTAGAGCGCGTTCATCAGTATCAGAGCGAGGTTCGAGGTGTCGAAATCGTCCGGCAAAAGCTGAGGTATCATACCTTCGGTCTTCCGGTCCGCCCACTCGTTGACTCTCTCTATGACTGTCTCAAGGTCGAACTCGTAATGCTCGGCTTTATACATTTCAAGGCGGAGTTTGTATTCGTCCTTGAAATCCGTTCCGATATCCCTGCGCTTCCAGACGGAATTCGCCGTCTGCAGCGCTCTTTTCACTTTGTCTTCTTCGATCGCCGCACTCTCGTTGAAGCCTTCGACGAAATTGTTGAACTGTTTTATGTATTCTTCAAAAACGTTGACGTCGGTTATGCCGAATACCGAGAGCAGCTCGTCGAGCGTCTCACCGGACGTGCCTGCGATAAGCATGCCGAGCGCGCAGCGGAACGACAGAGGAGAGATCATGTAATTGCCGCTCTGCCTCTGTGCGATATAGTTCATCAGCACGAGGTCAAAGCTGTTCATATCAACGTCTATCGTCTGCTTCGGTTCGACGTGCGCTTCGGTCACGGGTTCTGTAGGCTCCGGCGGTCTTTCTGTCGTCGCGGGTTCCGGAGGCCTTTCGGTCGACGCCGGCTCCGTCTGCTTTTCGGTAGATACCGGCTCGGTATTCTGTTCGGTCGCGGCTTCGGTCTGCTGCGGTTCGGTCGTTTGAGGCGTCTGCGTCGACGGCCCGGTCTGCTTTTCGGCGGCCGCTTCGGTGACCTGCTCGGTCTCTGTTTCAGCCGTGGGCTGAGTCTGCGCCGGTTCCGTAATATCGGCGGCGGTTTCCGTCGCGTGACCGTTCGAAGGAGCTTCCGTACCCGCGGCGGGCGAGAGACCGGTATCGGCGCCGGTAATCTCGGGCGGCAGTACCGCAACACAGCCCGAAAGCGCCGAAAAAACGATACATATCAGCGCCGTGAGTGAGATCAGTCTTTTCATAATAATTCTTCCTTTATAACTCCGAATACCGGCGTGATATCACGCCGGTCTTTCGGTTTATTTCATTTGTCCGGCGTCGGGATCGGAATCCGGATGCGGGTTCGTATAGGGTATCTTTTCGCCGTGGTAGATGCCGCAGTATTCGCATACGACGCGGATCATGCACTCGTTGAGCGTTTCGACTGTGTGCTCGCCGACCTCGGCTTCTTTATGCTCTCCGCCAATGCCTGAATCGTTGGTAAGGAATATATATGTTCCGCCGGTCATTATCGCAAAGCTGCGGAGCAGTATCTCGGTCTCGGTATCCACGCCGGACGATGCGACCGGTATGATCCTGATGCCCTGGCTTGCCGCTTCTTTTACGGTCTTGAGCAGTTTTTCGTTTATTCCCTGTATTTCGGATTCGGAGTGGGGCGGCGCGTCGAGTACGATGAAGCAGATCTTCACCGCGCCGTTACGCCACTGATGACCCGTCACCGCGTTTTCGAGCGCGGTGTGTACGGCTTCGGGGTAATCGCCGCCGCCGTTTGCGTGTTCGTCTTTGAGCTGTTCGAGACAGTCGTTTATATCCGTGCGGAAATCGTAGAATTTGACCACGTAGTCGTCGCCTTCGTCGCGGTAGAAGTTTACGCTGACTCTGATCGAATACGCCTCGTCCGCTTCGGAGATGCGTTTTACCATATCGGCAAGCTCCGCTTTGATGTATTCAAGCTCGTCGCCCATACTGCCGGTGGTGTCGATCATGAGAAGCATATCGAGCTGTTTGAGGTTTTCGCTCTGTTCCGCTTCTATCTGTATGAGTTTGTTGGCTTCGAACGGCACGGTCTTGCCAGCGGCGGCGACCGCGTCGGGCGTCTCACCGTCCGTATTCACGTTCCAGAACAGATATGCTCTGCCTTCGATATCGGTCTTGGCCGTGAACAGTACTTTGTCGCCGGATAAGAGCTCCACTTTGCAGTTGAAGCAGGGCAGTCCGTCAGAAGACGTGACTCTGACCGACGCGACGTTTACCGCGTAAAGCGATCTTGCCTTTGCGTAACCGGTCCATTCCTGACTCTGAAAACACGTTTTCCAGAAGCCTATCTCAGCCGCGTCTTTCCATTCGCCTGCGGTAAGCGTGCCCGCCTGCGCGCCGATGCCGTTATAATAGATCTCAGGTCCGTCCGTCGGCATCATTTCGGGCGACGAAGGCGACGGCATTTCGCTCTCACGCATCACTCCGCCGCTGTACGACTTTTCTTCGCTGTCCATATATCCTTCAGCTGCGTCGAGTGAAGGCGCCGGTCCGCCCGGATAACCCTCGGGCCTTCCGCCTATAACGCCGTCTCTGTATTCTTTCGGCGAGCCGTCGTCGTTCGTCACGGGCGTGCCGTCGCCGTTTGTTACAGGCGTCACGGTCGTATTCAGCCCCGGTATCTCCGGCGTATCCGGTCTTCTGCTGGCTATCGCGGCGATGCCCGCCAGAAGTATCGCGGTAACGAGTACGAGAGCCGTTATGACCGTAAGCCTGTTTCTTTGGCTTGCTTTTCTTTCGTTGTAAGCGTCGCGTCTTTCAAGTATGTCGTGCGCTCTTTCATCATAAGTCTTCATTGTCGAATCCTTCCTCCTCGAGTTTTGTTTTGAGTGAATCTTTTGCACGGTGCAGTAACGTATAAACGTTGTTCTTGCTCTTCTTAAGGACCGCGGCGGTCTCTTCCGGACTCATATTTTCGAAATACGTGAGCCAGATGACCTGCCGGTATTCGGGTTTCAGTTTGTCGAGCGCCGAGTAAAGCGCTTTTTTGCGCTCGTCGTCGATATACGCTTTTTCGGGCGTGAAATCGTCCTGTGCGTCCTGACCGTCGTCGAGCGGCGATTCCGCCGGTCTCTTCTTTTTGAGCGCGTCGAGCGCGACGTGTCTGCCGATCGAATACAGCCACGTTTTGAAAGAAGATCCGCCGCCGAAATGCGGCTTTTTGACCGCAAGTCTGTAAAACGTATCGTCGGCGAGCTCTTCCGACAGACCGTGATCGCCGGTCATGCCGTATATGAACGCGCATAAGCCGTCGAAGTATTCGCGTACGATCTCGTAGAATCCGTCGTCGTCGCCTTTGAGATAGCGGATATAGCTTGCCGCTCCGCCGTCCGTTTTACCGTTCATACTGAAAACCGTTGTCCTTTCACTCACTTAGTCGGGGTTTTTCGGATTTTTCTTACAGTTTTGATGAAAAAAAGCCGAAAAATTTTTCCGGCTTTCTTTTTTTGAATTATTCTGCGTCAACGTTCACACATTTTTTACCGCCGGCGATATGTTTGAATCTGACGATCCCGTCTGCGGTGGCGTAAAGCGTATCGTCCGAACCGCGGCCGACGTTGCAGCCGGGATGGATGTGGGTGCCGCGCTGTCTGACAATTATATTGCCGGCAAGCACGTGCGATCCGTCGCTCTTTTTGACGCCGAGCCTCTGAGCGCGGCTGTCACGTCCGTTCTTGGTAGAACCGACGCCTTTTTTATGTGCGAAAAACTGCAAACTGAGCTTTAACATTTTTTCCCTCCTGATTTCAGATGTCTGATACCAACTCATCCACTTCAATGTAGTCGTAATAATCCTCCGTCATGTCGTTGAGCTGATAGAAATAACCGAGGAGCAGAGAAGAGATAGCGTAATTCTTCTTCTGATCCGGCTCGTATTTCGGCAGAGCTCCGCGCATTATGACCTTTATATCCGTAGTCTTCTCGTCGATCGTATATTCAACGTTTGACGCGAGGGCTACCTCGACGGTGTTTATGATGAGCATGGTCATGGCTGATATCGCGCTGCAGACGATGTCTTTGCCCGCGTCGTCATAGCCCGAATGCCCCGTCTCGTGAAAACCGTAGTATATCCCGTCGGAGGATTTCAAAAAAACCACTTTTGTCATTATGCGTTGATCGTTTCTATTTTGAGTTTGGTGTACGGCTGTCTGTGGCCTTGTTTCTTCTTTTCGTTCTTTTTGGATTTGTATCTGATGATGTAGAGCTTCTTTGCCTTGCCGTTCTTTTCAACGGTCGCGGTCACGGTAGCGCCTTCGACTGTAGGAGCGCCAACGGTGAAGCCTGCGTCGGTAGATACTGCGAGTACGCGATCGAAGGTATAGCTGTCGCCCGCTTCGACCTCGAGCTTTTCAACGTATATAACGTCGCCTTCGCTCACTTTGTACTGCTTTCCGCCTGTTTCGATGATAGCAAACATGAATAATTCCTCACTTTCCGTAAGACTCGCTGTCGCAGGCAACCGGTCGGACCGATATTTAGGCGCCTGATTCCATGCGGCAAATCATTATACTATATAAAGCGCGCTTTTGTCAATAACCGCTTTAAATATAATTGTAAATTTTTTATTAACCCGTCAATTCTGCTTCTTCGCGGCGGTCAGGGTGTTCTTTAACAGCATCGTGACCGTCATCGGGCCTACGCCGCCCGGCACCGGCGTTATCGCCGATACCTTGTCAAAACACTGTTCGAAATCCACGTCGCCGCAGAGCTTGCCGTCTTCGCCGCGGTTTATTCCCACGTCTATCACGACCGCGCCTTCTTTTATCATATCGGCTTTGACGAATTTAGCCTTGCCTATCGCCGATACGAGTATATCTGCGCGCCTTGTGTGAGCGGCAAGGTCGGCGGTCTTGGAGTGGCACACGGTCACAGTGCCGTTTTCGTGCATAAGCAGCATCGCCATCGGCTTGCCGACTATGTTGCTTCTGCCGAGCACCACGCATTCTTTGCCCGCGGGCGATATGCCGTATCTGTGCAAAAGCTCCATCACGCCCGCCGGAGTGCAGGGCAGGAAGTCGTAATCGCCGCTCATTATACGCCCGACGTTTTCGTAACCGAACGCGTCGACGTCTTTTTTCGGATCGATCCTGCATATAATATTTTTTTCATTTATATGCTTCGGCAAAGGGAGCTGAACGAGTATGCCGTTCACCTCTGCGTCGGCGTTGAGCGCGTCTATCTTCGACAGCAGTTCTTCTTCCGTCACGTCTTCGGGCAGTCTTATGATCTCGGACTTTATTCCCGCCTGAGCGCAGGCCTTCTCTTTGTTTCTTACGTATACCTGAGAAGCCGGGTCTTCTCCGACGATTATGACCGTGAGAGAAGGCGTTTTGCCGTATTTTTCTTCAAATTCTTTTACTTCGGCGGCTATCTCCTCGCGCATCTTCGCCGATACGGCTTTGCCGTCAATTACCGTCGCCATCTTCTTTTTCCTCTTTTTGCGTTTCTTCCGCGGGTTCTTCCGGCTCGTCCGGCGCTTCTTCAGCGGTCTCTTCCGGCTCGTCCGGCGAGCCTTCCCCGGCCTCTTCCGGCTCTTTATCGGGTTCTCCGGTTATTTCCTCTGCTTCGCCGTCTTCGATATTTTCCGCTGCGGTCTCTTCTTCGGAAACTTCTTTGATCTCTTCGATCTCTTCGGCTTTGTTTTTCTTTGACTTTCTCGGTTCCTTCGGTACCGGGGTTTCAAGCACGGGCGGATTCTTCTTCGCTCTGACGCCGAGGATTATCAGAAGCGCCAGACCGACGATGAAGCACGCCGCCCCTATAGCCATCGAAATGCGGACGGGCGTACCCGGTATATAGAGCGAGTCGGTGCGGAGCATTTCGATAAAAGCTCTGCCGAGGCCGTACCACGTTATATACATAAGGAACATCTGACCTTTGAATTTTCTTTTCTTATACATAAAGTGGATGATAACGAAGCCGATCACGTTCCACAGCGATTCGTATAAAAACGTCGGGTGAACGTAGCCGTTCGGATCGACCGTCATACCCTGATCGACAAGGGACTGCTGAGCGCTTTTCAGATATTCGACCGTGCCTTCGAGGCTGTAGTTCGAATTCTGCGTTACGACCCACGATTTCATGCCCCACGGCAGCGTGGTGTTGCAGCCGAACGCCTCCTGGTTGAAGTAATTGCCCCATCTGCCGATAGCCTGTCCGATCATGACCGACGGAGCTATCGCGTCGAGCGCGGTCAGTATGTTGATCTTTCTGAACAGAGAAACGATTATAATGGCGATCGCGCCGCCGATGATGCCGCCGTATATGGCGAGGCCGCCGTTCCAGATCTCAAACACCTGAACGAATTTCGTATATCTGTCGAGCGAGGTAAGTACGTAATAGAGCCTCGCGCCGATAACGCCTAAAATTATCGTGAATATGGCGTAATCGTACATATAGTCGGTCTTTATGCCGAGCTTTCTGCCGCGATTGAAAGCGTAGACCGCCGATAAGATCATACCTATCGTTATCAGTATGGCGTACCATACTATTTCCTTGCCGAAGACCGTAAACGCGACCGGCGAAAACTCGAACGCCACGTCGGAGCCGTCGCTCAGCTTTTCAAAAATTTTGAATACTACGTGATACATCGTTTCAGTTCCTTTCCTGATCTATGGGTTCGACGAGCGAGAACGAATACTGCCCGTCGTTGAATACCGACTCGAATACGCCGTACGCGTAATCAGCCGTAAGCTCCCTTATGTCGTCGGGGTACGATAACAGACCGTGACCGTCGAGATGAGCGTAAAGCATTTCGTAAGCGTACGACTGACTGCTCTGAAGCGAACCTATGAATCCCGAGTAGAATATCTTTTTGCAGAGTTCGAAATCCGCTTCGTTTATCTTTTCTTCTTTTATTTTTCCGATCCGTTCTTTTATCCTGCGCTTGACCGTATACGGTTTTTTGCTCTCGCCGCTCAGTATGAAATGACCGTAGCTTTCCGAATAAGAGTATTCAGCCGAGATATCGCCGCTTATCAGTCCCTCTTCGTAGAGCCCTGTATAGAATTCTGAACTCTGACCGAAATACATATCGGCGATCACCGAGAGGGCGAGCCCTCTTTTATATCTCTCTCCGGGATCCTTCGGTACTGCCGGATCCTTCGCGCCGAACGCGAAAAGCGGCTGCGATGTCTGCATCGCGATAACGGACTGTTTTTTGTAAACTTTCGCCGGCTCCGGCGGATACACCGCCCAAGCGCGCCGACCGTCTTTTACGTCGTACTTATTCACTATGCGCTCGATCTTGTAAAGATCCAGGTCGCCCGATACCGCAAGCACCATGTTGGACGGTTGGTAAAACGCTTCGTGGCACAGATAGAGCAGCTCCGGCGTGATGCGTTTTATCGTCTCCGCCGTGCCGCCGATGTCGTTTCTCACGGGGTGGTTCTTATACATGCACCGCAAAAGCTCGAAATAAACGCGGTTGCCGGGCGAATCTTCGTAAGAGCTCAGTTCTTCGGCGATTATGCCGCGTTCTTTTTCGACCGACTCTTCCGTAAAGTGCGGGTGAGCGACGAAGTCGATCAGTATCTCAAGCGACTCGTAAAAATCGTACGAAGCGGAGAAGAGATACGCCGTGGAGGTAAAGCCCGTATACGCGTTCGACCAGGCGCCGGTCTTTGCGAAAAGGTCGAACGCGTCGCCGCCGTCCTCCGTTTCAAATAACTTGTGCTCCAGAAAATGCGCCGTGCCTTCCGGTATAAAATACCTCTTGTAACCGTAATTGAATTCCGTATCTATGCTGCCGAATCTCGACGCGATCACCGCGAAAGACGACGTGTATTTGTTCGGCGCGAAAAGTACTGTCAGACCGCTGCTGCACCGGCATTCGTAATAAGATTCGCCGATCTTGTCGTTTTTGATAAGGTTTACTTTATAAAACATCTGATGCGGCTCCTCTCATGAAATAGACGGCGGAGGGTCTGACTTTTGCCGCGGCGGCGAATACCTGCTCCCGCGTGACCGACTTTATCCGTTCGATATATTCGAGCGGCGAGATCGTTTCCGCGCCCGAAAGCGCGCGGGAAAGATACCACGCGGCGGTAAACGAAAGCGAATCGGTGCCCGACAGGCAGTTCGAACAAAGCGACCGCTTGCCGTCGCCGAGCTCGTCTTCGGAAAGGTCCGTTTTCATAAGCTCAAGCTGTCTGAATATCTCCTCTTCCGCTCTGTCTCTGTTTTTTGCGTCGAGTTCCGCACGTATGACGGTCTTGCGCAGACCTGCGTAAGACGTAGTGCCGCAGTAATAGCAGAGCGACAGTTTTTCTCTGACGTTTTTGAAAAGTCTGCTCGTCGCGCTGTGACCTAATATCTCGTCGTACACGGCGTAGATCTGCGAATCTTTGCCGAAAGGCTCCGTTCCGGTATCGCAGCCGATGCAGAGCACGCTCTGATTGACCTGTTCGCTTTCTTCCGTCCGCTTTACGGTCCCGTCGAATTCTCCGGGCAGCTTGAAGACGCGCCCGGTCTTTCTGTCGCCTAACCGCTCCGCGACGGACAAAGCGTATTCCTTCGCCGCCTCGCCGTCCTCTCCGGTCACCGTGACTATCTCGACCGCGGCGTTTTCAAGCGTGTCTGTATAATAATCCGTCAGTTTTTGCGCCGTCAGCGCGCGGACGTCTTTTTCGGTCCCGTATTTCGGCGCGAATTCCGGCTCGTCTTCGAACATACCGCAAAGGCACCTGCGTTCCGCGTATGCTCCGCGGTCGTTTTTTATGCTCCGTATAGCGTCGGCGAGCTGCTTTTTCTCGCTTTCGACGTTAGACGGGCAGAGAAGTCCGTTTTTCATATACGGATCGAATATGACGTCCGACAGTATGCCGAGACCGCCCGCGCGTATGTCCGTGCCGTCGTACGCGTATCTGTTGTTGAGAGTTCTGATATAAAACGCCG
>JAEEJH010000029.1 GCA_016281775.1 Clostridiales bacterium
CGTGCCGAAGAAGTCTTTTTCCATATCGCCGCGAACGGAATAAAGCTGAAGACCTACTTTGAAATCTTTCATTTTGCCTACCTCTTATATCTCGGGTATCTCGACCTTGATCTCTCTGCCTTCAACGCCGGATCTTACGATACCGTCGATGATCGCCTGGTTGTAAATGATCTGCGAGGACGGAACGGGAGCCGCGCCGCCGGTCTTTATCGCGTCGAGAAACGAGCGGATCTTGTGGTAGAATTCGCCCTCTCTCGTGTTCGGGAGCATCGGGACGGTCGTGCTGACGCCGACAGAGGTGCCGGCGACGTCGTGATATATCGTCATCGGGCCGCCTATCGAGCCGTTCCAGCATTCGGTGGAGGGTATGCGGAGCGAAGCTTTCGTACCCATGATTATCGTGTCGCCCGACGTGTCGAGGTTCATCGCCCACGCTATACGGAAGTCGAGCATGATGCCGCCTTCAAGACGGATGAAGCCGCCCGCGAAATCGTCGACGCCGAACAGATCGACGTAAGATTCGGGTTTGTTTTCGGCAGCCCAGTATTCCTTGCTCTTGCCGAAGTGGTTCGAGGTGAAGCCGGTGACCGTGAGAGGCTTCGGATAGCCTATCGCGTTGAGCACCATATCGAGCGAATAGCAGCCTATGTCGCCCATCGCGCCGATGCCCGCGGTATCCTTCTGAATGAAGGTCGTGCCGAACGGGGTCGGTATGCCTCTTCTTCTGCCGCCGCCGGTCTGTATGTAGTATATATCTCCGAGCTCGCCCGACTGAACGATCTTTTTGACCATCTGCATATTCGGGTTGAATCTCGGCTGAAAACCGATCGAAAGGATCTTGCCGCTCTTCTTTTCGGCTCTCATTACCGCCGCCGCCTCTTCAAGCGTTACGGTGAACGGCTTTTCAAGCAGAACGTTTACGCCGTGCTCGAGCGCGTCTATCGCGCAGGGCGCGTGCTGAGTGTTGTATGTGCAGACGGATACCGCGTCGAGATCGTGTTCCGCCTCGAGCAGCTCGTGGCAGCTCAGGTAGCAGCGAGCCTCGGGCAGCTCCCACGCCTTCATGAAACCGGCGGCTTTGCCGGGAATGAGGTCGGCGGCGGCGACGATCTCAACGTCGGGCATTTTCTTGTATTCCGCCATATGAGCGCCCGCGATCCAGCCGGTGCCTATGATAGCGACCTTGAGTTTTCTTGACGTATCGACGGTTCTGACGCTCTGGTCTTCTTTGAACGCGTCGAGACTTGTTACGGTTTTTGCCATTTTGATTTTCTCCTTTATTCTGCGGCTTACCCGCCGTTTTTTCTTATTATACAATAAATTTTCAAAGATTGCAATACTTAATCCGCACATTGGCCGAAATATTTTTTGACCGATCCACGCAGAAAACGGCCTTAACGGTTGACAAACAGTAAATAATATGGTAGCTCACATCTGCTCCATAAAGAAAATAAACTTCCGATTTCGTTCAGTGTGAATATAAACGTAAATGGTCACGGAGAAACAGATGTCTATTTTCAACACGGAACCGGAGCATACGGCGGTTACGGGGCAAGAGACTATATAATCAGCGTTGAAGAGATCACGGGAACCGTCACCTTAAGATAATAAAGTAAGGGTCTTTGTACTGCGTTATGGCAGAAAAATGAGTCTGTATACAAAACGGCAGTGAACCAACTGCCGTTTTGTTTTACAGGCCGATATGCATAAAAAACGGAGTTATCTGCATATAAACCGCAAAAAATGTGCAGATAACTACCGATAATATGCACATAAAACGCTGAATTATGTGCAGGAGTTAACGTTATTTTTTAACATAAATCGGATATAATACAGTATAACGGCACTTTTGATAAAGCATAACGGTGTCAAAATGGCACCGCTATTATATAAAAATAGTGCCAAAACGGCACTTTTTCTATTGACATTACGGTGTCAATGTGTTATAATGCAAATGAGGTGATGCAAATGTCCATCAAAGAGTTGAGAGCAGATAAAGGCTTGACGCAGAAGCAGTGCGCGGAATATCTCGGTATCCCGTTACGCACGTATAAGCGATACGAAGCCGACGACGGCGGAAATCCCGTAAAATATGATTATATCGTGAAGCGTCTGAACGAATACGGTCATATCGATGAAGAACACGGTATGCTGACGGTAAAACAGATCGAAGATATATGCCGTTCGGTTATGCCCGATTACGGCGTTGAATTCTGTTATCTGTTCGGCTCATACGCAAAAGGCGCGGCGACGGAGAAAAGCGACGTCGATCTGCTCGTTTCACTGCCGGTCAACGGCTTGAAATACTATGAACTGATCGAAGTGCTTCGCGAAAAACTCGGGAAAAAAGTCGACCTGCTTGATACGGCACAGCTGAACAACAATCCGGAGCTCGTAAATGAAATATTAAAGGACGGAATAAAAATCTATGGATAATCTGAAAAACGACGCGTATTATCTTGACAAGATCAAATCGGATCTGAAATTCGTTATAGATCATACGTCCGGAAAAACGAAAGCGGAATTTGAAAAAGACGAGGTGCTTGTAGACTGTGTGATGTTCCGCATAATACAAATAGCTGAAAATTGCAATAAACTGTCGGAAGCTTTTCAAACCGAGAATATAAAAGTGCCGTGGACGGCTGTAAAAGGTATGCGTAACAGGATAGTACACGGTTACGGTAACGTTGATTTGACGATAGTATACGATACGGTTATCAACGGGATACCGGATATGTATAAAATGATACTTGAATTGTGCTGAGACGGAGGTCATTACCATGTTTGATATTTTCAAAAAGAAAGATAAAAAGAAAGACGACGGGGTGGTAGTGCTTAGGAAGACCGAGCCGGGGATGTGCGGCGGTACCGACGCCACGCAGGATACGAGAGCGCCGAAAGTCATAGAGTCGAGGGATCTTATATTTTTCGACGTTTCGACGAGGCTCGACGGATATTCAAGGCGAAGAGAAGGAGACAAAGAAGCGCTCGACTATATTTCCGCTTTTGCGGCGTCTGCGGGAGACGGCACGTTTTTATATCTCGCCAAGGAAGAGGACGCGCGCAGAGGTCCGGTCGTTTCATCATGGGCGCTGATCGAAGATAACGTTCTGCCGGCGCTCGCCGATCTCGTCGCCGAATGCGATCTGGCGAAGAACAACGGCTTTCACTCGACGACTCACGGTCTGCCGGAAAACTTCGGCGGCAGCGTATACGTCAAATACGCAAGCGGAGAAAAGATAAGCTTTTCAAACAATCAGAGCGTTATGGTCCCGTACGAGACGGGGAAAAAGATCGTCGGTTTTTTCGAGGCGGCGATGAAAAAAGAAAAAGTAAAGCTGCCTGATATCGAAGATCTGACCGCGATAAGATTCGAAGAAAATCGCAAAAACGGCGGTTATACGAAAGCGGAGCTGACGCTTTGCGGGGACGGGACCGCGATAAATAAAAAAGAATCGCGTTACGACAGCCCGACCGTGTACGAAAGCGAAAAGCCGGTCGACGCCGAAACCGTCAGAAAGATCAAAAAGAACGTCGCGGATAACGGCGTCACCGCGTGGGAAAAACTGCCCGATTCGGAATACAGACCCTTGGCGGACAAAAAACTGACGTTCGTCTTCCGCGGCGGCGAAGAGATAACCGTATCAGGCGGAAAACAGGTGCCGTACGAGCTTAACGGCGGATTTTTCAACGTCGAGCTTGAAATGACGACGAAGCATTGAGATCATGAGAGGGTTTGAAGAACCGAGAGCCGAACTCGTGATAAAGACCGGCGAATATACCTGCTATGCAAGCCCCGAGCGTAATAAGACCGCCGACGAATTTGTGAAACTGCTGAATCCGCTGACGGTCACCGTTGCCGTTGACGGCGGCGCGGTCGTATCCGGATCTTTTCCGTTTGAGTTGCCGGGGACCTGCACAACAAAGGAATTTAAAGCGGGCGATATCGTGTACCGCGGCGGAAATATACTGTTTCTGTTTGAAAATACAAAGCTTTGCGGTACGAAGATCGCGCACTTTTACGAGGGCGTAGCGAAGGAGTTTTACGAAGCGGTGAAGCGCGATCCTCTGCTCGAACTGTCTCTTGAATGGAGCGAATAACGGGATATGGAAAATAAAACGGCAGGCAAATACGGTTTTTACGGCTGGCAAAACGCCGACATCAAAGACGAACGCGGACTTACGCCGCGTGATTACTACGATATCTTATCGGGCATCTGGTGCGCGGAAACGTGCGCTCCGAGAATGCGCGCCGACTGGAGCAAAGAGAACAAAACGCTCGGTCAATGTTCGATCACGGCGTTTCTTATGCAGGATATCTACGGCGGCAAAGTATATGGAATACCGCTTCACGACGGCGGATATCATTTATACAATAACGCGGACGGCTGCGTTTTCGACCTTACGAGCGAGCAGTTCGGCGGCGTAAAGCTGAAATATGATAACGAAAACGAGCAGTTCCGCGAAATCCACTTTCAAAAAGAAGAAAAACGTTTGCGTTACGAGCATCTCAGGGCAGAGCTGTTGAAAGCTCTTGAAAACAGATGAAGATCGCGGTAACAGGTTACAGCGGCAGCGGCAAATCCACGCTTGCGAAAAAGCTTGGCGAAAAATACGGCGCGGAAGTACTGCACCTCGACTCGGTCCACTTTCTGCCCGGCTGGGTCGAACGTGACAGAGAAGAAGAGCAAAAGATCGTATCGGATTTTCTCGACAGCCACGAAAGCTGGGTGATCGACGGCAATTATAAAAAGCTCTGTTACGAGCGGCGCATGGAGGAAGCCGATATGATCGTCATGATGCTTTTCAACCGCTTCGCGTGTCTTAAAAGAGTGACGAAGCGTTATAAGAAATACAAAAATACAACGAGGCCAGATCTTGCCGAAGGGTGTAACGAAAAGCTCGACCGCGAATTCATAACGTGGGTACTGTGGCGCGGCCGCGGCAAATCCGCGAGGGAAAGATACGGGCGACTGCAAAAACAGTATGCGGATAAAGCCGTCGTGATAAAAAATCAAAGACAGCTCGACGGTTTTGAAAGGAAAGGTATGAATTTATGAAGCTTATCGAAGGCATCGGCTGGAAGGCGGCGTACAACGAAGAAAAAAACGTTTACGGCGCCGAGGTGATGTTCCAGGGCTCGTGGGATCTTTACGAGATAACCGCGGAGGTTTTCTCACAGCTCTTTCCCAAAATGACGGGCGGCGAAGCCGAAAGGCTGATACAGACAGGGCGGTGCTTATATATGCACTGCAACGACCGGTACAGCCCGCCGTACAACGTCGTGCTCGACGACGATTACGCGGTATACTGCCCGTGGATGGCGGAAGCGGATCCCGTCGGCAAGACGTGGAGCGAAGAGATGACCGACGCGGCGGTCGAAGCGTTCGATTCTCAGAAAGACAACCGCGAGCAGAGAAGAAAAAAACGAGAAGAGAGAAAAAAGAAACAGTGAGGCGGACCGTTTCGGTATGAACGGCAACGATAAAAGCATGACCGTATATAAAGACGAAAAATATACTCTCGGGACTGAAGACGGTATCGCGTATCTTATAGCAAACGGAAGGCGTCTGACGCTGTCGTGTCACCCGTACGAGCCTTGCCTTTACATCAAAGACGAAACCGGCAATCTGACCGTCGTGCATAACGCCTTCGATCCGTCGGCGGTTATAAGCGCGTTTGCCGACGGGCTTACCGTAACGTCGATAACGGGGTACAGGTATTCGCCGGGAGATTTCTGCCGCATGGTCGAATACGCCGCGAAAACGTATGATATCGGCATCGACGACGCGGAAAAAGCGTTCGGCGAGCGGAGCAAAAGACCCGCGCCCGAAAAAAAGAAAGACGTAAAATACAAAGAAGAAGAATTCGTAAAGCCGGGCAAAGACGTTTGCCCTGACGATCCGTTCTACGACGTAATAGCCGAATATCCGGACTGCGTCGTAGACTACTGCATAGTCAGAAACGATCACGTTGATACGGGCCTCAACGCTCACCGGACGGCGCTTTTGCAGGCGAGCCGCAAACTGTTTTTCGAAGAGGACGGCGAGCTTATCTGGCATTTCGACGTCGATAAGGCGAACGGGGAGCCGATCGAAACGTCAGCTCTTTTCACCTCCGAGAACGGTAAAGGCGGGCTTGATTACAAAACGGCGTTTCTTCATCCGCCGTATGAAAACGGTTACGGCGCCGCGGACTTCGACCGAGTCAACAAAGCCCTGTTTCCGAACGGAACAGGGGAGCTTGAAGTTTATAAATGGACTGCCGACTGGTCGGAATATTTTGACGACGGCCGCGAGTGGTGGGGCGCGCTGTGCCTTACCGTGTACGACGGATCTCTCGACCGCTACGCTGTGATTTTAGCCTCGGCGACGGACTGAGAATACCGCCGTTTTGCCGTCACGGGCGCAGACCGCCGACGTCGGATACCTCGTTGATAAAAATAAAATTTTTATAAAAAAGCGTTGATTTTAATAAATTGACGTGATATAATCACACAAAAATAATTATGTATCGAATAGCGGAAGAATAAAATGACTGAAAATACGGATATCTTCAACAGCAGGGAATACGCCGTGTCACGGCGCGCCTATACGCTCGAATGTATGTTCGAATACTTCGTATCCCTGCTCGTCGCAGACGCTTTCATAGCAAAACTGCTCAAATACTTCGGCGCGAGCGACGCACTGTGCGGCGTCGTTTCGTCGTTTATTTCGCTTTCTTTTCTGTTTCAGATATTCTCCGTCCTCGTGATGGGGCGGATACGGAACACGAAAAAAACGGCGGTCATATTCCATACCGCCGCTCAGTTTCTTTTCTCATGCCTGTACCTGATACCGTTTCTGCCGTTTGATAACGGCGTGCGGCGCGCGGTCTTCATAATCTGCATACTGCTCGCTTATTTCGGCAATTATTTCGTGACTTCGCTGATATACAAATGGGGCAACTCGTTCGTCGACCCGCATAAACGCGCGAGCTTTTCTTCGGCAAAAGAAATGGTGTCGCTGTTTTCGGGTATGTTCGTCTCGATCGGCCTCGGATTTGCGATAGACAAGCTTGACGAGAGCGGGGACGTGACGAAAGGATTTCTGCTTTCAAGCGTTTGTATGTTCATATTCTGCGCGGGCGATCTGATCTGTCTGCTCTGCGTCAAAAAAGAACGTAAAGAAGAGAAGATACAAAAACCGCCGAAGCTGTCCGAGATAATGAAAAACACGCTCGGAAACAGAAATTACGTACATACCGTCGTTTTAAAATGCCTGTGGTGGGGCGCGATGTATACGACGGTAGGGTTTCTCGGAACGTATAAGCAGGAGGAACTTTTCTATACCCTCGGGCAGATACAGATCATCAACATCGCAGGCGTCGCCTGCCGGTTCGCCGTGTCGAAACTGTTCGGCAGATTTTCCGACAAACACGGTTTCATCCGCGGCATACAGCTCGCGCTGACCGTCGCCGCCGTCAGCTTTGCGGCCAATATATTCACCGCGCCCGACACGCGATGGCTCATCATCGTATTCGTGATACTGTATAACGTCAGCCAGGCGGGAACGTGGCAGAATATGATAAATATCACTTACGCGTACGTGGACGTAAAGTATTTCGTCCAGGCGGCGGCGCTTAAGGACTGTATAGCCGGAGTGTTCGGATTTCTGTGCGCGCTCGGCTCCGGCAGACTGCTTTCTCTGATACAGAATAACGGCAATTCTATCTTCGGTATCACCGTCTACGCTCAGCAGGCGCAGTCGGCGGTATCGCTTCTGTTCGTCACCGCCGCGCTTATCTACGCCGAGATAACGCTTTCACATAAAAAAACGATGCTTCAGTAAAGGAGACGGTCATGGAAAAAAGTCATTGGAACGGTAAACTCTGGTACGCGTACGGTACGTCTATGACGAGCGTTCAGTACGGCAAATACGTACCCGTGGTGCAAGAACTGTCGGGGCTTCGCGTAGTCAACAAAGGCATACCGGCGAGCTGCCTTACGCCCGACGGATTCGACGGAAAGGGCGAAACGAAAACGGCGGTCATGGATCCGAACGACGGCAAAAAAGAAGCCGATCTCATAACGCTCGAGGTGCTCCCGAACGAGGGACCGACGGTAGGTGATATTTACGATACGGACGGCAGATCTTTCTGCGGCTGCCTGAATCAGTGTCTGCGCTTTCTGCAGGAGAATACCGCGGCGCAGATAGTGCTCATCATAATGATCGGAAGCAACAATATCAGACCGGAAGAACCGCACAGCCTGCGCAAGATACCGAATTATGAATTCGCAAAGAAAATAGAAGAGGTCGGGCGTCTCAACAGCGTGCCGGTCATCAACGCCTTCTGCGAATCCGGCTTCGGCTACGCGAGAGTCAAAGACAGGCTTTATCAGCCCGACAATATCCATCTTAACGACGTCGGCGGTCTCAATATGGGCAGATTCATCTGGAGCAAGCTCAAAGATATACCGCTCTGGACGGGACCGGATGATCTGAAGGAGTGAAGTTCAGCGTTTTGCCGATATCGTGACGAAGGCGAACGTCACAAGGCGAAACCTTGCTTCACGTTCCGGCGTGCCGGAACGCTCAGTTGAAAAAAACGCTTTTGTCTACCGACAAAAGCGCTTTTTTATGCGAAAGACTTACAAAAAGTACGGATTTTGAGGCAAAAAAGCTATTTGTACGGATATTCACTTTGACAAATCGGAATTTGTCGTGCCGTTTATTCCAACCCGTAAACGACGTATTCGCGGCTGAATTCGTAGCCGAGCTTTTCCGCAAGCCGTACTGACATCTTGTTCGCCGCGTCCCATGCCGGATACAATCCTTCATCAAGGCATTCGAG
>JAEEJH010000030.1 GCA_016281775.1 Clostridiales bacterium
ATGTTCAGAAAGCTTCTTGACTCCGCTCAGGCAGGCGACAACATAGGTCTGCTTCTCCGCGGTATCCAGAAGAAAGAGATCGAAAGAGGACAGGTCATCTGCAAACCCGGCTCCATCCATCCGCATACCAAATTCAAAGGCCAGGTCTACGTTCTGACCGAAAAAGAAGGCGGCCGTCAGAAACCGTTCTTCCCCGGCTACAGACCGCAGTTCTATTTCAGAACGACCGACGTTACCGGCGTTATCGGTCTGCCTGAAGACGTCGAAATGTGCCGCCCGGGCGACAACGTTGTTATGAACGTTGAGCTCATCACCCCGATCGCCATCGAAAAAGGTCTCCGCTTCGCTATCCGTGAAGGCGGCAGAACCGTCGGTTCGGGCGTTGTTGTCGAAATAGACGGCTGAGTCATAAAATAAAAACTGAATAGTATTTTCGGGGGAACGGAGATATCCGTTCAGGTGAAAGTCCAAACCGGTGGTACAGCCCACGAACAGCGCAAGCTGCCGAGCAGGTGAAGTTCCTGCGCCGACGGTAAAGTCCGGATGAGAGAAAATGAGCAGGTTTTGTCCTGCAAAGAAAGGTTTTTTGCTCCCCTGTTTTTACAGGGGAGCTTTCTTATATTATGAAAAAAAGCGTTGTTTTCAAGATCGCGTTCACCGCGATCATGTCGGCTGCCGCGGCGGCTCTTATGCTGCTTGAAATAGTGGTGCCGATAATGCCTTCGTTTATAAAGTTTGATTTTTCCGATTTTCCCGGTCTTTTCACCGGTATGGCGATCGGTCCTTTGTGGGGCGTTCTCGTATGCCTTGTAAAGAATCTTATCCATATACCTATGGGCTCGACCGGAGGTATCGGCGAGATAGCGAATTTCGTGATCGGCGCGGTATACGTTTTTGTTGCGGCTCTCGTTTACAAAAAGATGAACAAACGCGTCGGCATACTCGTCGGCGGTCTGATAGGTTCCGTCGCTATGGCGGTCGCCGCTTTCCCCGTGAACTATTTCGTCGTATATCCGCTTTATATGAAATTCATGCCGCTTGAAGCGATAATAGCGGCTTATCAGAAGATAAATCCCGCAGTAGACGGGCTCGCTTCGGCGCTTCTGATATTCAATACTCCGTTCAATATAGTCAAAGGGCTTATAATAACGGCGATAACGTTCGCCGCTTACTCGGCGCTCAGACCTCTTATCGAGCGTGTGAAAGCAAAGATCGAAAAACCGAACGAAACTGTTGACAAAACCGATCCGCAATGATATAATGTTTTTGACGGACCGGAGGTGTGATATGAAGGCTTTGAAAATGGTCACAGCCGCGGCTCTCGCCGCGGTTTTTATATTATCTCTTTTCGCTTGCGGCAAAAGCGAAATGATGCGCCCGAAGCTCAAAAAGGACGGTGTCGAAGAATTCGTATCGGCGCTCGGCTCGGGTGAGGCGAAAAACTGTTATAACGTCACGCCCGAAGACGCGGACGGTTTTTCCGTGTTCAAATTCGCCGATACGGGCAAAGCGTACGCTTATTCCGACGGCAGGATCACGCCTCTTTACGATAAAGAAGGCGGCGTCGGTTATATAAGCGGCGTCGGCTGCGGCGCGGGCAGACTTGTATATACTTATTCCTATGAAGAAGACGGATATAAGTGTTCCGCGGCGTTTTTTGACAAAAGCGGCGCGGGCGTAAGCGTGCTCGTAACGACGGCGGACCTCGCGCTTTACCCGATCAGACAGACGTCGGATATCGAGGGCATACCGGACGATTACGGCGTTTATTTCGCATTCGTCGAGCAGTATAAAAACAAAGCCGATATCGGCGCCGCGATCGGAGCGAGAGCCGGTACGGTACAGATCGGCGCCGACGGCGCGGTATTTTCTCCCGATCCGGCGACGGGACTGAAAACGGTCGGTAAGATCGTTTACGAGAATATAAAAAAGGTCATAGTCATGAACGTCGATACCGGGTACGGATCATTTACCTATACCGAAAAATCCGATATAGACAGGATCGCCGAATTTCTGAAAGCCGTTAAGACAGACAAGGAAAAGCGCGAGTCGCCGGGCGACGCCGAAAAAACTTTCATAATAAGCCTGTTTTACGAAGACGGCAGCGCCGGCGCCGTATATATCGTCGGAGAATACGTCAAATTCGGCTCCGACGGATATTATAAGATCACGTCCGGCGGCGACGTCAACGAACTTTTGGATCAGCTTCCGCCGTCCGAGGTGAAACAGTAAGCGATAACAAATACTGACGCGATAAGCAGCATCAGAACGAAACGGAAAACGATCCCCGGCATCTCCGCGCCCGCAAGCAGACGGTAGAGAAGAGTATCAGTTTCGCAAACGGCACAGCGGCAAAATACCGGAGTGAATATATAAGCCCCGGACGCAAAAAACGGCGAGGCGAACAGTAAAGCAGATAAAATTCTTTTCATAATACAAAAAAGCGGTTTTGATATTATTCTGACCGCTTTTTTGATTTTTATGTATGACTTGTTTTATAGGAGCTGTTCGTAATCACGTGCGCTGTAGATAATACGGTAAACGATGACCTTTTTATCTGACTCAAACACTTTGAAGAATAGAATATAATTTTTTATCAAAGCTTTTCGGAATCCTTCTTTTTCAAGTCGCGCGTCTGTGCTTTTGGCGTAAATAAACGGATTTGAGCGCAGATGCGAATAACATTTGTCCACTTCGTCAAGCAGATCGGCAGCTGCGATCGGATTGGATAACTGAACCGAAATATATTCAACTATTGCATCGAGATCGCTTTGTGCAAGCTCGGTGATTAAAACCTTATACATTATACTTTTTCCGTAAACTCTTCAAGCTTTCGTCGGCGTCAAGCACATTTCCCTGATGAATCTGCTCTTCGGCGGCGTTAAGTTTTGCATATACGTCGATCAAATACATCTTCTTTTCATACACTTCCATGCTCATGATAACCATATCGCCGTAGCCGTTTTTTGTGATGAAAATCGGCTCTGCGGCGTTTTTACACATTTGAGACAACTCGCTTGTCTTTTTTAAATCTCTTATCGGAATGATATGGGGCATTTCGTTCATCTCCTTTCGTAACATAATAGTACCATAATTATGTCCCTATGTCAATAGATTTATGCAGAAAAAAGAAAAGTTTACAAAAGAAAATCGAAAGGTCAGAACCTTTCGATCATTGCCTTTTTACTGAATTTAATCATCATACGTTGGAATTTCGACAGCCGGCATATCGGGTCTTTCGGCGTCGCTCCATTTGATATAGAACGTAAGGTCGGATACGTCAATATATTCGGCTATTTTCGGTATATCCGCTTTTGTCACGACCACGTAATACGTCGAGTCCTGTTCAAATACGTAGAAATCGTGATCGGCGAGCGGTTGCAGATCCGCAGCCTGATGTTCTGCGTAATACTCTTTCAAAGCTTTGAAATAAAGCTCTTTTGCCGCTGCATATAGTTTTTTGACCTCTTCAAGATCGGCTTTCGCTCTGTCCAGATCAACGACAGTTTCATCGCCGTTTAAATCGATGTATTTTTCCGCAAGATCGGAATAACCCTCGTAAAGATCGCTGAACAGCCCCTTTTCTTTGTCGCCGTACGGATATGATTCGGGATATTCGTTATGATAATGGATCCTCTTTTCCGTCGTGATTATAAAACTGTCGAGTCTTGTTTTGTCGCTTTCCCGACTGTTGTATTCTTTTCTTATCCCGGAAAACGTTCTGCCGTCATATACGTAATCGGAAAGCGATACACTTGCGTCCCTTGTCGCATACAGAGTGAGCGTCGTCGTATCCGGTACGTACTGCAGCTCATAGTATGCGTAATTCTTAAATCTGACGCCGTTATAATCCGTAAAGCCGTAAGGTATCTCGACGTCGGGAGTTTCCGGATCTTCCGCTGACGATGGCAGCTCCGATCGGTTGCCGCCGTCAAACACAGACGGATCGACGCCGTATTCGGCGCAGTATTCGGCAAAGGTGTGTATCTTATTCGCATCCGGTGAGACCGTATTTGCCGACGTGCCGGGTACAGCCGCGGTCTCGTTTGATGACGTATTCTCTGAAGCCGTATCCGCTGAGGCTGTATCGGGTACGTTTACGGGCTCTTTTTTGAGCGAGGGCATAATGAATACGCTGAAAACCGTTGCGGTGACGAGCATAACGCTCAGAACCGAGATCAAAACAGATTTTTTCTTTTTGTTATAAGCGTTCCTGCGCGATAATACGCGCTCTGTTACTTCTTTATGTTCTCTCATAATCAAATCCTTCTTTATCTAAAATTTGTTTGAGAGCCTGCCTTGCACGCCGCAGTAAATGCTCCGCCGCGTCCTCGCTTTTGCCAATCGACTTTGCGATATCTATTGTCTTCATATCTTCAAAGTAGAAAAGCCATAAAACGGCGCGGTATCCCGGCTGAAGCTGCAGCATCGCGCGGTGCAGCGCGATATCGCGTTCATTTATTATATAATTCCTCTCTATTTCGTCGTCTTCCGCCGTCGGTTCGGCGCATTCGTCAAGGCTCACCGTCTTATGACGCGCCGCTTTTCTTATACTGTCGGTCATGACTTTGCGCGCGATCGAGTATAGCCACGTTTTAAATGACGATCTGTTATCGAAGCGCGGTTTTTTTACCGCGAGACGCACAAACGTATCTTCGGCGATATCCTCGGCGAAATTCAGATCATGGACATAAGAATTTACAAAAAGAACGAGAGGGTCGTAGCAGGCGTCAACGAGAAGAGAAAAGGCGTGATCGTCGCCCTGCAGGTAGCGACGGTAGCTGATTTCACCGTTATCCATATGAAATTCCCCCTTTTCTTCCCGTTTGCCTGTTAGTCGAACAAAAAGCGGCAAAACCGCCGCTTCTTTGAGAATTTTTTGATTATAAGAAAAATGTACGTTTACGCAGATTTTCTTCACCTGTATTGCGCGCAGCGCCGCGACCGACCGGGGTTCCCCGAAAAAGCCTTGCTTTTTCGGGGGTTCGCGGGATGGGGAGGACCCGGCTGCGGGGTTTTTCTTCTGATATCGGTGAAGAAAACCTTTGCGTACATATGTTAATATCGTTTTACTTTATCCAAAGCAGTTTCGCCGTGCGAGGCTGATCGAATCGAAGAGTAAGAGAACCGTCCGTTTCGTACTCTTCTTTTGTATCTTCGTCGGTCAGCGTGTATTTTCTGTCCGCAAAAGGCAGATTTACCATCAGAGAAGTATCGGCGCAGTTTTCCTGCCTGAAAGCGAGTAAAACGCCTTTTTCGGTTTCGGGATCATAATAAGCGTATGCGGTGAAGCCCGTCGTATCGTCGATCTTGTGATACGGCGTAAGGACGTAGAATTCTTTCAGCAGATACGGATTTACCTTTTTCCACTCGTTCAAACCGTTGCGCAGCACGCTGAAATCCTGGTCGGGATCGGCGTAAAACTGCGAGTCGACGTTGAGCGCCGGCAGATACGACGCGCGCCAGATATACGGGTCGGAATTGCCCGTCGGCGCTAACTGCGACAGCTTTTCTTTCGTATTCGCGCCGCAGAACGGGATCCATTTGCAGAACGATGAAGTCATCGAAAGGCGTATCGACGTCGCCGTGCGGTCAAAGTCGGAGCGGAGAAGCGGCACGCCGCGCTTCATCGACTCGATATCGTTTCTGCCGCCGCCCGAGGCGCATGAATCGACGAAACCGCAGCCGCCGAAGCCGAGCGTACAGGCGATAATCCGATCCCACATCTCGTAGTGACCCTGAATGAATTTGCATTCGGTTATACCGCGGCGGTTTTCGCCGCTTTTTTCGTCCAGGTACGCCCAAAGGACGGCGGGGTCGCTGTTATTGTCCTCCCGGTACATCTCGACCTTGTTTTCGCGTAAAGTTTTACATATACGTTCGGTCGTGTAATCGAGGCATTCTCTTATGCCGATGTTGTTCGATACGGCGCCGACGCCTTCTCTTATAATCGCCCAGTCTTTATCGTAACCGAAATTCTTTACCATATTGTTGGGGTCGGAAATGCGCTCCGGCTCGAACCACATCAGAGTTTTCATACCGTTTTGTCTTGCGTATTCGGTCGACTGAAGAAGCGTATCGCCCGGCCATTTCGCAGGATCCGGTACCCAGGTGCCGACCGTGTCCCACCAGTCTTTACCCGGTACGTAAGGCTCGGCTGATCCGAGGTCGGGGCGCTGATACCAGCCGGCGTCGAGCCAGCGAAAATCGACCTTTACGTCTTCTTCTATCATCTTGTCAAGCGACCGCTTCCACGTATCGTACCCTTCGGAGATACTGCCGTCGCTGTTCGGGCGGCAGGTGTCGGAGGCGAGACAGCAAGTTGAAAACGGCTGCAGAGCCTTGCCCGAAGCGTCGGCTTTCGGCATTATGCATTCGGTGAAGAAGCTGCGCCAGAAGTTCGTTCTGTAAAAACCGTCTCTGTTCTCATACGGCGCGAAGATGAACGACGCCGTACGGATCATCTCTCCGGGCTTAAGATACGTTCTGAGTCCGTTTACCGAATTCGCCCTGTATCTGACGCCGTTTTCCGTCTTTTCAAAATCCGCCGACCACGTTCCCGCCCAGCCTATCGCAAGCATAACGCCGCCGTCGCCGTAAGAAAGATCGAAATACGGAAAGTTGATATGCGTCGCTCTGCCGTGATCAGAGGTGAAATGAACGTCGCCCTCCGACAGATCGAACGAATAAGGCTCGTACCACATATCGTGGTCGCCGTAAATTCCCGATAAAACCGGGCCCGCCCCTTCGAATTCTACCGAGCATTCGCAGTTTTCTATGATCTTACTGTCCGCCGCGCCCTTGTTTTCAAAGCTGACGAACCATTCGGACGCACCGTGACTTTTATAAAAAACGTAATGAAGCGTAACGCAAAGCCCGTCGGCGTCAAAGGCGAATACGTTTGTTATCACGTTGTCTCCGCCGCATCCGTAACGGCAAACGGGCAGCATCTCCGAGCGTTTGAATCCATCGTAACGAACGCCGCCGTAAGTAAAAGAAAACGGAAAAGCGGAAAGATCCTTTACGTACCGGTGATATGCCGATTCGCTTTTTTTGTTTGCATAATTTCTTTTCATAAAGACCTCACATATAAAAAGCCGCGCGACGGCGCGGCAAAAATATCATCTGCTTCTCCACGTGGAGGGAGAAAAGAGAACTATCATCGGCATCAGCTCAAGCCTGCCGAGAAGCATATCGAGAGAGAGCACAATTTTTGAAAAAAGAGAATAAGAAGCGTAGTTCCCGGTCGGACCTACGACGCCGAGACCCGGTCCGATGTTATTCAGACACGCGAGCGTACCGGTGAAATTGCTTTCAAAATCGAAACCGTCGACGGATATCAAAAGCACGGAAATGATGAGCACGCCGAGATAAAGTCCCATGTAGTTGACCGCGGATTTGACCGTTTCTTCCGCGACGGGTTCGCCGTCGAGGCGCACCGTGTTGACAGAACGCGGATGTATCATATGCCGCACCTCGCGCACGGCGTTTTTGACGATGATGACAAGTCGCGACGTTTTGATGCCGCCCGCGGTCGAGCCGGCGCACGAGCCGATGAACATCAGAAGCACGAGTACCGTTTTCGAAAGCACAGGCCATTTGTTGAAATCGGTCGTCGAAAAGCCGCTCGTCGATATGATCGACGAAGCCTGGAAATACGCGTCTCTTACGCATTTTTCAAATCCGGCGGCGCTGTCGTAAGTCTGTATCGCTATTATCACGACCGCCGAGAACGCGAGCGCGAGATAAACGCGCATCTCTTCGCTTTTGATCGCGTCACGCCATTTTCCGATAAGAACGAGGAAAAACAGGTTGAAGTTTATGCCGAATATCAGCATGAACGTCGCTATGATCCATTCGGCGGCCGGATTATTGTAACCGGCGATTGAGGCGTTTTTGACCGAAAAACCGCCGGTACCCGCCGTACCGAAAGTGCTTACGAGCGCGTCGTAAAGCGGAAGGCCCGAAATGAGCAGCGCAATGATCTCGGCAAGCGTGATGACTATGTATATCGCGTAAAGTATCAGGGCGGTCTGACGGAGCTTCGGCACGAGCTTGCCTTTCGTCGGACCCGGTACCTCGGCGCGCATCAGATATATCGCGCTTTCGGACTGCGGTATTATCGCGAGCATAAATACGAGCACGCCCATACCGCCGATCCAGTGTGTGAAACTGCGCCAGAACAGCACGCCGTAATGCAGACCCTCGATCCTCGTGAGTATCGAAGCGCCGGTCGTCGAAAAGCCGGAGCAGGTCTCGAAAAACGCGTCGACGTAATTCGGTATCGCGCCGTCAAGAACGAACGGCAGAGCGCCGAACGCCGACATCAGAAGCCACGATAAAGCCACGCAGACGAAACCTTCTCTTGCGTAGATCTTCGTGTTTTTAGGCTTGCAGACTATCCCCGGCAGCGATATCACCGCGAGTATCCCGACGGTGATCAGAAACGGCATTATCGGTTCGCCGTATATGATCGCCACCGTCATCGGTATCAGCATAAGCGCCGCCTCGATGCCGAGAAGTACGCTCAGCAGATACCAGAGCATTCTGTAATTCATGTCAGATCTTGAAACACTTTCTTACGTCTTTCATTTCGCCGATTATATAAAGCACGTCGTCGGCGTCCATCGGCGTGTCGGGAGACGGCAGTATGACCTTGCCGCCGCGCTTGATCGAGATGACGTTCAGATTATATTTGCGCCTGATGTCGAGCTGTATGAGGTTTTTGCCGACCCATTCCTTCGGCATCGCCATTTCGTAGATCGAATGATCCTCGTCAAGCTCGATGAAGTCGAGTATCGCGTCGGACGAAAGTTTAACGGCGATGCGGCGCGCCGACTGCTTTTCGGGGTAAACCACCTCGTCGGCGCCGTTGCGCAGCAGGAATTTCTCCTGCACGTCGTTTCTCGCTCTCGAGAGAATCATTTCGGCGCCTAACTCTTTGAGCAGCGCGGTTATCTGAAGCGAGTTGAGGAAGTCTTCGCCGACCGCGACTATGCAGACGTCGAAATTGCGTATGCCGAGCGATTTGAGAAAATCGGCGTTCGTAGCGTCGCCGATCTGCGCGCCGGTCACGTAAGGCAGTATGTCGTTTATGCACTTTTCGTCGATGTCAACCGCCATTATTTCACAGCGGAGCTCGCTCATCGTCCTTGCTACGTGGCAGCCGAACTGCCCCGCGCCTATTATAAGTACAGACTTCATATTCAGGTCTCCTTAACCTATCGTGATTTTTTCCTGAGGGAGTTTAGCGTCGGTATCTATCTGAGAGGGCAGGGCGGCGTATATGAGCGTGAGCCCGCCGACTCTGCCGAGATACATCAGTATCATTATGATTATTTTCGAAGCAAGCGACAGCTCCGGCGTGATGCCGAGCGTAAGTCCGACCGTACCGACGGCGGAACCCGTTTCAAAAATACAGGTCACTATCGGCAGCTTGTCGATCAGGCTTATCACCGTCCCGCCCGCAAGCGCGAGCGTGATATACATGAACAGTATAGCGCCGGCGGTCCTCACGGCGGTCTCCGGTATCCGTCTCCCGAACGCTTCGGCGTCGTCGCGCCGTCTGAATACCGATACGGCGGCGAAGAGAAGTACGGCGACGGTCGTCGTCTTCATACCGCCGGCGGTAGATCCGGGCGAGCCGCCTATCAGCATAAGCACGGTCATAACGGCTTTGCCCGCGTCGGTCATTTCGGTAAGGTCGGTAGTGTTGAAACCTGCCGTCCTCGTCGTGACGGACTGGAAGAACGAATGCAGTACCCGGGCGCCGAACGGTTCGCCTTTGTATTCAAAGAAGAAGAACAGCAACGCGGGCACGATTATAAGCGCGGCTGACGTTACGAGGATTATTTTGCTTTGCAGACTGTATTTTCTGACTCTGAATCTGTTTGTTCTGATATCGTTCCACGTAAGAAAACCTATGCCGCCGATAACTATAAGAAGCATTATCACGACGCCGACGTAGGCGTTATTCCCGTACGACGTGAGAGAAGAGAACGGCGTACGCACGCCCATAAGGTCGAAACCGGCGTTGCAGAAAGCGGAGATCGAGTGGAAAAACGCGTACCAGATACCGATCGCGCCGAAATCTTTTATAAAAACGGGCATAAGCAGCAGCGCGCCGGTCAGCTCGATCAGAAGCGAACCGCGGATGATAAAGCCGAGCAGCTTGACTATGCCGCCGACGTGCGGAGCCGAGATGGACTCCTGCATGGTGCTTCTCTGACGGAGCCCTATCTTTTTTCCGCTGACCATGACCGCGAACATTGCCACGGTCACGACGCCCATGCCGCCGATCTGTATCATGATAAGTATTATCGCCTGACCGAACATCGACCAGTGAGTCGCCGTGTCGACGGAAACGAGCCCCGTTACGCACGTAGCGGAGACGGCTGTGAAAAGCGTGTCCGAAAACGGAGTGGACGTCCCGTCGGCTGACGCCGCGGGGAGCATCAGCAGCAGCGCGCCGATCAGTATGAGCATCAGAAAGCTGACCAGCATAAGCTGAGACGTCGCGGTGCTTTTGTTTTTGATGAGTTTTTTACGGTTATCCGACATATTACCTCATTATATCTTTTATCGAAGTTATCTTCTTGCCCGACGATACGACGACGACCGTGTCGCCTTTCGAGATCATATCGCTGCCGGAAGGTATTATTATCTGATCCTTATGAGCTATGCAGATTATGAGCACGCCGCGCTTCGGCTTGAGCTCCTTGAGCGGTATCCCGGTAAGACCCGCTATATCTTCTTTGATTATGAATTCGACCGCCTCGGCTTTTTCGCCCATGATGCGGTGCAGAGACTCGATCTCCGCCTGGTCCGACGCGTTCATCTTCGATCTTACGTAACGTAGGATATACAGCGCGGTCGACGTCTTCGGCGAGACGAGGCTCTGAAGCCCGACGCTTTTGAAGAAATCGACGTAGGTCATGTTGTTTATCAGCGTAACGACCTTCGGCACGCCTATCGAGTTTGCGTACATCGAGGCTATCGCGTTTTCTTCATCGGTATCGGATAAAGCGAGAAACGCGTCCGTGGTTTCGATACCTTCTTTAAGCAGGACTTCCTGCTTCGCGCCGTTGTCGCAGACGACGGTGCAGTTGTCGAATTTGACGGAGAGGTCGCGGCATACTTCCTTGTTTTTCTCGATTATGGACGGCGAGAATTTGCTTTCCTCGAGAAGCTCCTGCAGATAGTACGTTACGCGGCTGCCG
>JAEEJH010000031.1 GCA_016281775.1 Clostridiales bacterium
GCCGATAAGTACGCTCACTTCCATCTTTCCACGATAGCCGGAAAGAACGAAGCCGTAACCATCCTTGCAGACGGTTCTACGGTCCTCAATATCTACTACGACCGCGATACTTATACCGTAACGTATCAGTATACCGGCAGCGTTCCTTCGGGCGTAACGGCTCCGACAGACGCAAACAGCCCGTACAGATACGGTGCGACCGTTTCGATCGCCGGCGCTCCCGATGACGTAACAGGCTACACGTTCGACGGTTGGGATAAGACGGCCGCATTCGAGATCGACGCCGATACGACGATAACCGGTACATGGTCGCTGATCACCTACCATATCGTATTCAAAGACGATCAGGGCAATGAAGTTGCGACGGTAGACTTCGACGCTGAAACCACAAGCATCACACCTCCCGCAGTTCCCGCCAAGTCGGAAGATCCCGCCTGGTATGACGCCGGCGTATGGGGCGCATACGATATTGAAAACCTTGCGGATCAGGACGTAACTCCTGTATACACTAAACTTACGTTCACGATCACGTTCACTGATGAAAACAACAATCCGCTGCCCGAACAGGGTCCCGACCCCGATTACGATATCGACGATCCTACGGTAGTACCGCCCGCAGTACCCGAGAAACCCGGTTACACCGGAGAATGGCCGACCGATATGACCGACATTCCCGGCGATCATCCCGTTGCACCCGTTTACACGGCGATCGGATATACGATCACGTTCGTAACCGACGGCGACCCGATACCTGAATTAGCGTATACCATCGAAAGCACGGATGTGCTTCCCGCAGCGACCGGCAAAGCGAACTTTGCGTTCGTCACGTGGAAAGTAACCGCAAGCGACACGCCGGCAGCATGGGCTATCGACTCTACGGTCGACGCCGACACGCCTGTCACGGGCAGATACGGCAACGTAACGCTCACCGCTCAGTGGGAAGTTGCGATAACGTATGAAGTAAGTTCTTACAAGTACGCCGATGACGACGAGATGCTCCTCATCGTTGACGCCGCAAACGTCGGCGACGGCAAGGTATACACCTATGCCGGCACGACCATGTACTACACGGACGACGCCTCGTACATGATAAGCACCGGTTCCGGTATGACGACTGCTGTTTACTTCACGCTTATCACCGCAAACTCCAACACGCTGACAGACGGGCAGATCGCCAATATCGAAGCGGTCGACGGCACGCCCGAAACGATCACTTATGACGGCGATATCAACGGCGACGGTAAGTTCACAATAGCCGACGCGAACGCGATTTACCAGATGCTCGCTCAGGATTCCAAGGGCGCTTACTACACCGGTCAGCTCAACGTCAAACAGCGTCTCGCAGCCGACCTTGATAAGACCGACAAAGCTGACTTCCACGGATCGATCAAAGACGTTGAAGCGGCTGTCGCCATAGTCCTCACGCAGACTGCAAAGGCCGAAGCTCTTGATGAGATGTTCGCCAACTACGTATGCGTTGCGGAAGATCTGCGCAAAATGCGCTCGATCGAAGCGTAAATAAAATAAATTGCCTCTCAAGGAGGGGAAACTCTTGAGAAGTATCAGAAAAATAATCTCAGTTATCGTTTCAATTCTCATCGCGGCGGCAGTATTCATACCCGCGTCTGCCGAACAGGTGAATTTTGAATACAAATTGAAGATAATCGACCAGAACGGTGCGGAGGTCACAAACCCCCGCACCCTGGCGATAGGCTCAACGCTGAATATCCAGGTCGAAATAGTAAGAAACGATATAAAAGATAATTCTTATACTCTTTACGGCCTTGAATTCCGCTTGAGAACACGCGGACTTGAATACAATAACGACGGCGTTTCGTTCCGCGGAAAAACTTCCGTTACGAAGCAGGTGTTCGTCGAGGGAGACTCTGTCGGCTTTGCCTATTACGATCTGCAGCGCAAAGGCGAGAAGGTAGGAAACCCGATGTCGGGCGGCAGCTGGAGCTATACCGTGACCGATCCAAAATCGGTCAACATAATCGTTCCGGTCGCACTTATGTATGAACCTTCGTCCGAAGAAGGTCATCCGATCGTCGGTGAAGCGTATTTCTACCTTGATCCGAACGGCGGCGAGATAGTGGGTACCGACGGCACAGGCAAGTATGTCTCGGGCACCAAAGTCACCATTCCCGGCGCAAAGAGAGAAGGCTACGTTTTCAAAGGATGGTCGGACGGAGTAAAACTCTATCCGGAAGGCAGTACTTTCACGGTTTCCGGCATCGTTACGCTGACCGCGGAATGGGCTGAACCGGAACGGTCCCGTTACGTAGTGTTTGATCCGAACGGCGGCGAATTTGCAGGCGAGGATCCTACCGGCATGTACGCTAACGGCGAAGTGCTGCATTTCCCGGAGCTGAAGCGCGACGGTTACCGCGTAAAAGAATGGAACGACGGGGTCAAATCGTACAAACCCGACGAAGACTATACGGTGTATAACTCGGTTATCATCAAAGCTTCGTGGGAAGAGTACACCCCCGAACCTCCCGGACCCGGTCCGGAGCCCGGTCCGTCCAACTGGTGGATCTGGCTGCTCGTCGGTCTCGGCGCTCTTGCGCTCGGCGGCGGTATCTGGTGGTTCATCATCTTCTGGAAGCGTAAGTGGGTGAAGTACAGCCTTGTAAACGGCGATATTTCGCTCAGCTTCAAGGATAAGAAACA
>JAEEJH010000032.1 GCA_016281775.1 Clostridiales bacterium
CATCGGATCGTAGTGGATCTTCTTCACGACTCCGTCGGAGAACGCGTATACGGGCGAACCGACGGTCGACGTGATATCTATACCGTTATGAACTCTGTAATCGTTCATCGTAAGAGAGTAGACCGGCAGATCCATGGTGTAATCCTTTATAACGTGGCCTGCCGCGGGTACGACGTAGACCCTGTCGACAGACGCGGGCTCTTCCGGCTCGGTCTCTTTTTCTTCGGTCTGCGGTTCGGGCTCGGTCTGTACGGGGTCGGTAACGGGGTCTTTCGGCGCCGGCGCCTTCGTTGCCGGCGTGTCGGGTATCAGATCGATCTGACCGCGGTTTTTACCGTTTTTCCCGTCCTTTGCCTTATCCGTAACGGTCCCGCTCCCGGTATCGGAAACGTCGGGCAGTACGGGCGTTTTGTCCGGCCGTCTTCTGTTGATCGCCGATATCACCGATATGACCATCGCCGCCGTTATCATCACCGCGAGAACGACGTATATGATCCTCGCCGCCCTCTCCTGCTTTTCATCCTGAACGGTCTTTGCGTCGTTTTCGAATTCTTCATCGTTATTCTTCATGGCAAAATATCCTTTCATTTGATTTGCGTGATTGTTGACGGCACATTTGTTTTTTATACAGATTTTTTTGGTAATGATTTCGGTTTATTTGTAAATAATTTTATCATACGGTTGACAAAGGCGGATTAAGGGTTAAAATATATGAAAATAATACTCACAAAGGGAGTGAATATAAATGGAGAATATCAAAAAAGGCGGTATTTCCGTCGATTCCGAACATCTTTTTCCGATAATCAAAAAATGGCTTTATTCCGATAAAGACATATTTCTGCGTGAGATAGTGTCTAACGCTTCGGACGCGATAACGAAACTGAAAAGGCTGTCGTCTCTCGGCGAGATATCTCTGCCGGATGAAGATTTCCGTATCGACGTCGTGCTCGACGCCGAAGCGAAGACGCTTACGGTTACCGATAACGGCATAGGTATGACTGCGGAAGAGCTCGAAAAATACATCTGCAACATAGCTCTGTCGGGCGCGGTGGATTTCATCAAAAAATACGAAAAAGACGAATCCGGCAAACCGCAGGAGGGCATTATCGGCCACTTCGGACTCGGTTTCTATTCCGCTTTCATGATCGCCGACAGGGTCGCCGTAGAGACAAAGTCGTATACAGGCGCGCCCGCGGTCAGATGGATATGCGATTCCGAAGGCGAATATGAACAGTTTGAATCGGAAAGAGAAGAGCGCGGCACGTCCGTCGTCATGTACGTTCCCGACGAAGAGGCGGAGCTGCTCCACGCTCACAAAATAAGAGAGATACTTGACAAATACTGTATGTTCATGGCCGTACCGATCTTTTTCTCCGAAGTCTGTCACTGCGATGAAGAAAAAGAAGACGGGGAACACGAGCATCACCACGATCCGGAGCAGATAAACGACACGACTCCGCTCTGGATGAAACAGCCGTCGGAATGCACCGAAGACGAATATAAAGAATTCTATAAAAAAGTTTTCGGAGATTATAAAGATCCGCTGTTCTGGGTGCACATCAACGCGGAATATCCGCTGAATTTCAAAGGAGTCATTTATTTCCCGCGTCTCAATCCGGATTTTGAGCCCGTTGAAGGTCAGATAAAACTCTACTATAACCAGGTTTTCGTCGCCGACAATATCAAAGAGGTGATACCCGAATATCTGCTCATGCTCCGCGGAGTGCTCGACTGCCCCGAACTGCCGCTCAACGTATCGCGCAGTTACCTGCAGAATAACGGCTACGTTACGAAGATCGCCTCGCATATCGCCAAAAAAGTCGCGGACAAGCTCAACGGGCTGATGAACACGGAGCGGGAAAAATACGAAAAACTCTATCCCGATATCAGGATATTCGTCGAATACGGATGCCTGCGCGATAAGAAATTCTATGACAGAGTAAAAGGCAGCGTGCTTTTCACCTCCGCCGTAAGCGGAAAATCTCTGACCGCCGACGAATATCTCGAAGCGGCGAAAGAAAAGAACGAAAACAAGATCTATTACGTCACCGACAGAAAAGCCCAGGCGCAGTATATTTCGATGTATGAAGCCGAGGGCATAGACCTGATCGTGCTTGAACGCCCGCTCGACGTTCAGTTCATATCGGTCATAGAAAGCGACAAGTCCGACGTCAAATTCGTAAGAGTCGACGCCGACGTCGCCGACGCGCTCAAGAGCGGAGAAGAAGCGCCGGAAAGCGAACAGATCGTCGCGATGTTCAAAAAGATATCGGGCAGCGAAAGTCTCGAGGTCGCGTTCGCCGCGCTTAAGGACAAAAAGACTCCGGCGGTGATAACCGAAGACGAACAGCAGAGACGTTTCGGAGATATGATGAAGATGTACAGCCTCGGCGAACAGCCGATGCCCGCCGCGATCAAGCTCGTCGTGAACACCGGCTCCGCGCTCTACGGAAAAGTCCGCTCGCTCGAAGAAGCGGGCAGGACCGAACTTGCGGAAAAGGTCTGCAAACGCATTTATTCTCTCGCGCTTATCGCGCACAGACAGCTTACGGCGGAAGAACTCAAAGAATTCCTCGAAGAATCGTACGATCTGCTTCTCGACGTAGATGAATAACGGCAAACTCACCTTATCCGACCGCGAGAAGATCGATCGGATCCGTGAAAAATACGGTCACAGATGCGCGTCGCACAGCTTTCTGTCTCTTTATATCTACGAAGAGAGCTTCGGTTATGAAACGACCGTCTGCGAAGACGGATTTTTCGCCGTGAACAGAGACGGAGCGTATCTGTTTCCCTGCGGGAGCGACGGTTTCAAAAGAGAATTCCTGCTTTGCAGAAAAGGCGCAAAGGTATATATGATGCGCGAAGAAGACTGCGCGTTTGCAAAAAGCGTACTTGCGGACTTCACGTGCGAAGAAGATGAAAACGAGAGCGAGTACGTTTACGACCTGAACGAGCAGATAACGCTTCAGGGGCATAAATTTCAGCGCGTGAGGGCAAAATTATCGAAATTCACGCGTGAAAACGCAGTATCTTCCGCGCGCATCACAGAGGAGAACGTTAAGGACGCGTATTATATCCTGTCGCGGTGGTCGCCTAAGGAAGGCGCGGGAGATATCGCGGGTGCAAAGAAAGCGCTCGACTGTTTTTCAGAGCTCGGCCTTTCCGGGCTTATCTCGTATCTCGACGGCGAGCCGGTCGGTTACGTCTGCGGCGGCGATATCGGATCGGGCGTGCTGATGCTCTGCAGCGCGAAGCAGATAAGCGATATACAGGGGTTGAATATCTATACTAAATATGAGTATTACAAAACGCTGTCCGGCGTCACGCTCGTAAATACGGAGTCGGATCACGGCTCCGCCGGTATACGTATGCACAAAAACGATCTGCGGCCGGTCTGTATGAATACAATGTTCAAAGGTGTGTTATGAAAAACAAACTGATCGTCATTTCCGCCGACGCGCTCGTTGCGGAGGATATGGAGCTTTTCAAAACTCTGCCGAATTTCAAAAAGTATCTGTCCGGCGGCGCGTGCGTCAGAACCGTCAAGACGTGTTATCCGACGGTCACGTATCCCGCTCACGCGACCATCGCGTCAGGGCTTTATCCGGACAGACACGGTATCACGGGAAACGATATATTTTCGACCGAGATACATAAAGAACGGCCGTGGTGCTGGTTTCACGACGCTGTGAAAGGCGAGGATATCTTTACCTGCGCCAAGCGGGCGGGACTTTCCACCGCCGCGGTATTCTGGCCCTGCACCGGCAATCACCCCGATATAGATTATCTGATAGACGAATACTGGTCGCAGGGCGAGGGAGATACGAGAAGGGCGGCTTTCCGCCGCTCC
>JAEEJH010000033.1 GCA_016281775.1 Clostridiales bacterium
ATCAGCAGCGGCAGCCAGAGCGGAAAACCGAGTATGATCAGCGCGATCTCCCAGCCTTTGAGACGCCGTTTCGGCTTTATCTTCTCCGCTACTATTTTCGTAAGCGGCGTTTCGGACAGAACGATATCCTCAACGCTGCCCGAAGCCGCCACGGCTTCCTCCTCCGTCGCGCCCTCTTCGATCCTGTCGTCGATCATTTCGGAGTAAAAAGCGACGCGTTCGTCCGCGTCCTGCTCCGGCAGATGCGACAAGCCTTTTCTCAATTCATTCAAAAACTCTTCTTTATTCATTTTGATCCTCCCTGACTACGAAATTGTAGATCGATACGACTTCTTTCCATTCTTCTTTGAATTCTTCGATACGGCGCAGACCTTCGGCGGTTATGCGATAGTATTTTCGCAGTCTGCCGTCGTGTTCGGCGGTCCTTACCGTGAGCATCGAGGCGGTATCGAGCCGTTTCAGAATGGTATACAGAGTCGATTCTGACAACTCTATATACGGCTTCATATCCTTTATGATTTTGTAGCCGTAAGAATCTTCGCTTTTTATTGCGGAAAGGACGCACACGTCGAGCAGTCCCCGCTTGAGCTGTATATCCATACAATACCTCCCTTCGTGTAATACATCATATCACGAAGTATTCGTTTTGTCAAGGGGTAAACCGGAATTTTTTTCTTTTTCCGCAAATTTGCTTGATTTTTCAGCCGCCGTATGATAAAATCAAATTAACGTTATCGCGGAGGTCGTTATAATTGAAAAGAATCGTTTGTTTTATACTCGTTCTCATGACCGTTTTGTCTCTTGCCGCCTGCAGCGGGGTTGAAGCTCCGTCGACGGAACAGCCGACCGCGCCGGCTGCCGAAACGAACGCAGTCACGGAGAATACGGAAACCGGGGCGGTGACCGAACCTTTCACCGACGAGGAACCGGTCTTTTATCAACCGAAAGAAAAAGAGCAGACAGATCCCGACGGTTACGATTTTTCAAATACCGACTGGACCGGTACCGTCGCTTATTCGAACGCCGGCAAAAACTCCGTGCAGGGCGCGTATACCGACGCGGCGCGCAAAGGCTTCACCGTGTCAAACCGGAACATGTCGATGACGTACGATATTCTGGCAAGCGAAAAAATGCTTGTCAGATCGTTCGACAGCAAGACCGGCGTGCCGTATTTTCAGCACAGTATGGACGCGTTCATCGAGACCGAAGACGGGACGACGTATCTTGCATCCGAATCGATACTCAGCGGAAGGATCAACGTACACCGCCTGGGTTATTACTATTACGACGTCAGCGAACGCGATCAGACTTTCATCGCCGCTGACGCTCGCAAGCCTATCGAGGAAGGCGAACGGTATCTCGACGTGCTCGAACAGTTCGGCGGCTCCGTAAAAGGCAGCGGCGTCAAGGAGATCGAATACAAAGACGGCGTGCTGTCGTTCATGATAACGGCTATAAACGATCCTTATATCATATTCTCAGGTCTTCAGTTCGAGCCCGACGAATACGACGCTGTGCAGATAACGCTCAAAAGCGACTATTCCGATGTGGCGCATATGTTTTTGAAACCCAAGGGCAGAACGTACGGGCCTGATCAGCAGCTCACGTTCAGATATGACCCGGGAGAATGGACGACCGTCGTACTGCCGTTTCGCGCGATGAACGATTTTTCTTCGAAGACGATGACCGATCTCAGATACAGCCCGATCACCGCCGTGAGAAAAGACGTAATTCAGATCAAAGAAGTCAAGCTCGTAAAGCGCGGCGAAGCGACTCTGCCGTTCCGTCTCGAGAGGGTATTCCACACATACCCCGACAAAATGCACGAATCGACGCGTATAATCGCGCAAAGCGATATAAAGAGCATCAAAGGCTATACCGGAACGGTCATAAGAATACCGGCCGACACGGTCAGGGCGGCGGTATATAAAAACGACAAAGGCGAATCGAGATCGCTTGACGGCTTCGACTTTCACAATATGGAATACGTAGGTTTCGACATATACGGCGCGGGGATTTTCGGCATAATAATGCCGACCGGCAACGAATATATCGTCGGCACGCTGACGGTAACGCTCGAAGACGGCTGTTACGTGATCAAAAGAAGCCTCCTTCTTGACGATACGTATTCGTCGGGCGAGTCTTCTGCGGTATATCACCGCATCTATACGTCGGAGTCGCATCAGTTCAACGATCTTCGCAGGCAGGCGTATATTGAGAGAAATCCGCTCAAAGACCTGCAGGTAACAGACAAACAGTACGGCGCGAGATATCTCGGCTACGACAAACAGCGCGGCTGTTACAGATTCAATATGTCGGGTTCGGGCTTCGTTGACGCGTATTACGAACATCCCGACGAGCATAAAAACATCGTCGCCGTTATAGGCGGCGACGGCGTGACCGACAGAGAGATATATATAAACGCGTATACGCAATCCGGCGCGCTCGAATCGGCGGTACTGCTCGATCAGAACGACAGACTTCTGCCCGTACCGGTACAGGTATCGAAAAACTTCGGCGGCGAATATGAGGAGAGAAATCTCGGCTACGACCCGAGCGACGCCGGTTACGGCGAGGCGATATTCCCGCTGTCCGTCAAAGCTGATCAGAGTATGAAACTTAAGGTGATACATCTGTATCAGAACTGGGGCCATTTCCCGTTAAAACAGCTTTCGTCCGTAAGCTTCATAAATCCTTACTACCACCTGTCGGTCGGCGTGACCGAGACGAACTGTATCGCGCCGTACTACGTTTACGGTAAGGACGCGTGGACTCTGCCCGATTTCAGATCGAACTCCGCTCCGCTCTGGGCGTCTCAGCCTCAGCACACCTCCGGCGGCAGACTGTACTTTTTGCAGTATGAAGACAATGACGGCAATTCGTACATGAGCGAATCGGTATCTGCGAAGATAGATTCCGCAGGCCCCGTTTACGCCGATATAAACATGGAATATATCTCGGACGACAGCAGGATCAAAGCCGAATACAGGCATCTCGAGCTGCCGCAGGCAGACGAGAACAGAACGTACTATCAGATAAAGCTTACCGTACTCGAAGATATCTCGTTCAAGGATTTCAAAAACGATTTCTCGTTTTTCAGCTGCGACGGCAGATTCCCGAAATACGCGAAGCTCGGGTATCTCGATGAAAACGGCGAAATGGTAATAACCGATACGAATACGAAAAAAGCCGTAAACAATATCAGACTCGGCAAAGAATACCCGTATTTTGACGTATTCAAGCCGAACGGCGAAGACTGCATCAACCTCGCCGCGATCATAAAGTCGAGCGATATCACGGTAGGCGGAGCGAAATTCGACGGCAGTTTCGTACTCTGCGACAGTTTCTACGGCGATCTGAACCATCTGAAGCTCTCGCTCGATCTCGGAGCGGTCACGCTCAGGAAAGGCGACGTCATATCGGTAGATATGATACTTCTGCCGTGGGGTTATTCGAATTCCGATAACGACGACAACGTAAGAGCCGTAAGAGAAGATTCCTGCGTTGACCCGTATAAACTGAGCATAACAAAAGGAACGGTGATCGCAGACGCATACGTGCCGAAGCTCAGAGCCGAAAACGGAAAAGCCGAATTCACCCTCTCCGGCGGAGCCGGTAACGCGGTCGTCAGAGTTTACGGTTTTGAAAAGTCCGTTCTGCCCGAAATAAAGCTCGTCAAAGACGGCAAAGAAGAAGATTACGCCGTACACAAAGCCGCAGATTACGACGGATATCAGGTGTATTACGATGAAGACGGCACGTACTCGTTCGCTTTTGCCGTCGATATGGATAAAGCGCCGTATCATTTTATACTGCGTCAAGAATAAATGGATTATTTAAAGGAGATATTATGAGCAAGGGGATTATTTATCTTATGACAACCGCCGTTCCGGGACTCGTGAAGATCGGAAAAACCGGGTCATCTAATTTTGAGCAAAGAATGTATAGCCTCGAGCATGACGGATATCGAAATGTTACCGCGCTTAAGAGATCGTTTGCGATCGAGGTTGAAGACTACGATGAAAAAGAATCATTATTGCACACAATTTTTGAAAAAAGCCGAGTATCAGATACTGAATTGTTTGCTATAGATGTAAATATTGTTACACAACTCCTTTCTTCATTTGACGGTATTGTGGTTTTTCCGAAAACAGAAACAAAAACCGATATATTTGAAAGCGCTTCTGATAACAGCAAGAGCAAATTGATACCAAACGGAATATATTACTTTCAACGCAAAAAGCATTCCGATAATAAAACAGTTAAGGCAACAGCTGTCATTGAAAACGGACGATGGACTCTCCTAAAGGGCAGTATTCTCGGTATAACTGAAGATGTTGGCGTTCCTCAGAAAGCTAAAGCATTAAGAGCAACAATGTCTATAGATAAAAACGGAAAACTGCTTGAAAATGCTGAGCTTGGCGAATGTTCGCCATCACTTGCAGGCGCGGTTGTGGTCAATCAGGCAATCAGCGGTTGGAGCGAGTGGAAAGATCACGACGGACGTCCTGTTGATATATACAGAAAAAAACTTGATTCTTAGTGTTTAATAAACTTATTGACAGCGATAGGTTTTCTTCACCGACATATGTATATAAAATCCGCGGTCGGGTCCTCCCCCCTCCCGACCGCGGCGCTGCGCGCAATGCAGGTGAAGAAAACCGGCTCGAGCGTAAACAATCTATAAAAAAACGACCGTCCGTATCAGTTTACGGACGGTCAGATATTTTATTTACGCTTTGATCCCGCGTTTGGAAAGTATCTCGTCGGCGAGCGTTTTCATACCGTTTTTGTCGGGATGTATGCCGTCGAGCGCGTCGACGAGTATTTTATTCCGGTTCGCGTCGACGAAAATACAGCCTTCTTCTTCGGCGACTTCTTTTATCGCTTCCGCGTACTCGCGCAGATGTATGCCGCCGAGATAGTACGGAAAATCGAAATTCGGATCGCCGCGGAGCGTCGATACCGCCGGAGCGATGCACCAGATCTCCGCTTCCGGATAATGCTCTTTTATCCGTTCGAGCATTATTTTATAAGAACCGGTAAACGATTCTTCTTCCGGTCCGCCGTCTTTTTTTCTTATCGGAGTGCCGGAAGCCCAGTCGTTGACGCCCATATAGATCATCACGACGTCCGGCTTTTTTTCGCCGTCGCCGAGCCGCGACATTCTCGAATCGAGGTAAGCGAAGCTGCCGGGCGTGAATTCGGCGTGATAGCTGACCGTACTGCCGGACCACGAATTGTTTTTCAGCAGTTCTCCGCCGAGGCGCAGTATTATCTGACCCCACCACGTGTCGTCTTTGCTTTCGATACCGGCTCTTGCCATATTGTCTCTGTCGTAATAAAGCGCGTAGCCGTCGGGTATGTAACCGTTAAGCGTGCTTATGGAATCGCCGACGACCGAAAAATATTTGCCCTTGTAATCCATTTCTGACCTCCGTATATGTAAATATTAAAACTTCACGGGTACGCCTTTTTTCATCGACTCGTCGGCGCGGAAAACGAGAAGCTGACCGTTCACCGAATCGTCGATCGTCGTCGCCGAGATCGAAAGTTCGCCGCCGGCGACGGTATTCACAAAGTCGCGCACGAGGCCTCTGTCGCCGCCGTAATGCGAACCGGCGCTTTCTGCGTCTTCGTTTACGTCTATAACGCGGCTGTTGTACCACGACGTGCCTCTGTCGTAATGGCGGACGGTAATCCTGCCTTCGTCGGCGCGTCCGTCTATCTCGCCGAGTGTGCCTGCCACGAAAATATCGCGCCCGTCGCGGAAAGAGCCGAGCGTGACGGTATGATCCGCGTAGGAGCCGTTTTTGAACCTGACGTTTACGGTCTGATGGTCGACCAGGTCGCCGCCGGCTTTATAGGCGCACACGCCGTGCGGATTATACGTTTTCAAAGATTCGATCTTCTCTTCTTCGGTGATCTCTCTGTAATCCTTGCCGGTACACTGCCACGGATACCACGGGAGCAGGCAGTTGTCGAGATACATCGGTTTCGCGTCGTAAATGCACTTGTCTCGCACGCTCTGCGGACAGTCGACGAGGCACCGCGTGCCGGCGCCTTCCGGCGCGTTTTCCGGCGTTATGAAATCACGGCCGCCGCGGCTCGACACGGTATCCGGCGCGGTGGAATTATTGAGCCAGCAGATAAGGTCCATATCGTGCGAACATTTTGCAAGCAAGAGTGAAGAGCCGCACTCGCTTTCCCTGCTCCATTTGCCGCGGACAAACGACACCGAAGTCAGAAAGACGCCGACGTGCTCGTAAGTGCTGATATGTCTGACCTCGCCTATCTCGCCCGACAGTATCAGTTCTTTGATCTTTCTGTAAAAAGGCGAATAACGAAGCACGTGACAGACGAATATGCGGCAGTTGTTTTTCTTTGCCGAGTCGCGCAGCTGCAAAAGCTCTTTTTCGTTATTGCAGACGGGCTTTTCGAGAAGCACATCGTAGCCCTGTTCGAGAAACGGCATGGTCGTCGGCACGTGGAGTTTATCCATGGTGCCGTTTATGATGCAGTCGCAGAATTTGCCGCGCGCAAGCGCCTGATCTATCGAAGTGAAGCAGTTTTCGCGTGATACGCCGAACTGTTTTATCATAAGCTCGAGTTTGCTCACATCCGGATCAACGCAGGCCTTTACGGTCATCGCGTTAAGTATATTGCAGCCTTCGTTGGCATATACGGTCGACCTGTCACCGCACCCGATGACAAGAACGCCGAGCTTGTCCATTATCTTGTCCTCTTTTCGTAAAACGCTCGATATCGCGTAAGACGTCGGATATCAAAGAATATTATATCATCATTTTGCGATTTGTCAAGCAGTTTACGGCGCGTTTTGACATCATAAATAACGTGACGCGTACCGTTTTTCATGATCGGAACGCGTTATGCCTTACAGTAAAGAAAAGAGACGGCGGAAGCAGAATGAAGCCGCTCGTTTTGCCGCCGATGAATACGGCGGTTATAAGTTTATATCCGTCAGTTTCAATTTCGCGCAGTTCCGGGTCTTTCGGTAATTAAATATATACTCTAAAGAGTCAGATCAAAACTTATCTTTACTGTTTTTACAAAATTGCTTAAAAAATCTTTACTTTTCTGTTTTTTAGTGATAAAATAAAGACGTGACGGTTAAAGAATGAAAGATACCGATAATTCAGGATCCGTATCGGAGACAGACAATGAAAATATACGACATTTCTCAAGAGGTTTTCGGCTGTAAGGTATTTCCCGGCGATCCGGCGCCGGAACGGATGGTGCTCTCTTCAATAGAAAACGGCGGTATATGCAATCTGACCGCTTTCAGTATGTGCGCTCACAACGGTACGCACGTTGACGCGCCGTATCATTTCATAAAAGACGGCAAAACAGTTGACGCCGTATCTTTGGATGCGTTTATCGGAAAAGTGTACGTTGCCGGGCACAGCGGAAGCGTTACGGGCGCCGACGCGGCTGAAATGCTGGAAAAGGCCGGGCGAAAGGATCCGGAGGCGGCAAAGAGGATCCTCATTAAAGGAGCCGCCGTCGTTTCGGCGGAGGCGGCAAAAGTATTTGCGTCAAGCGGGATCATGCTTTTGGGCAACGAATCTCAGACCGTCGGACCGGAAGACGCGCCGATGGAGGTACATCTCATTCTGCTCGGCGCGGGCGCCGTACTGCTTGAAGGGATACGTTTAGCTGACGTTCCCGAAGGCGTTTACCTGTTGAACGCGGCGCCGCTCGATCTTTCCGGGGCGGACGGCTCGCCGTGCAGGGCTTTACTGATATCAAACGAATAATATAACCGTATCTGCGAGGATAAAAATGTACTTTTCAAATCACAACGATAAAATAACGTACATAAATCACTACAGCGGACTGCTGGAGGTCGAGGGCGAGGGCGTTCTCTGCCGCGAAGACGCGGACGTCCGGGGAGAAACCGATATGAGTTGGGCGAGCGGTTACGACGTTCTGAGCGTGACCGAAGGGATCACCGCCATCGGAGAGGGATTTCTCGAAGCGTTTCAGGAGATAGACTGTCTCATCCTCAGTTACACTGTCAGATCGGTCGCCGCGTCCGCCGAGCTCATCAGGCGGATGCGAAAAAGAAAAGTGCTGATCCGCGGCGAATACGGTTCGTGCGCCGAGGAATTTGCCGTCGAAAACAAACTCGCTTTTCTGCACAGCGACATTCATCTTGCCGACGACGATATAGAGGTCGCTCACGAACACGATATCATAACTCTGCGTTTTCATACGGACGGACCGCCGGATATCCACTTCAACTGTTTTACGCCGGGCAGTTTTGCCGGAAGTTACGGCGGAGGCGAATACGCCAATAAACTGCCGCGTGATTTTTACGTCGGCTGTACCGTTGAAAAATTTGCCGATCACTTTTCTGACCGCGTGCGCGAACAGCTGCTCAATAACGAAGCGCTGCGCCGTTTTCTCGAATCTGCCAACCGACGTCATAAAAATGATAAGTCATGATACAGAAAGGAATAAGAAAATGAAACTGTCAAAGATTTTTGAAGAAAGACCCGAGACCTGGGGCTACAGGGGCGATCCGTATTTCTGGGATTATTTAAAAGAACTTGCGGAGAATATGGATATCATCTCTGCAAACGAGCTGGATGAGTGGATCAAAAAAGAATACTTTTCGCTATCCGGCAAGGAACTGACGCTTGAAGGCGACTGCGCGGTGATCGAACGGTTCGCTCACGGCGGAATGAGTTCCGGCGGCGTTGACAACGTCTGGTGGATAGAAAACGGTATACCGCTTCTGAAAAGCAGGCTCGCCGCGCTACAGTAAATTCGGTTTGTTTAGGAAAAATGATCCCGGCAAATCTGGATTTAATAAGGGCAATGCAATATTTTCAGTTTATTGTTTTAAAAAATGAAAAATGGAGTTTAAAAAATGTCATATTCGTTACTTGCGCATTTGTATCCGCGAATAAAAGGCTCACAAGAGGATGTCGCTACATTTTCACTCACTTATATTTTGGAGCAATCGCCTTTGCTGAACGAATCGTTCACGAAACTGATTTGCAGAAAAATGGGCTTGGATGTTTCAGGTAGTATTACTTATCATTGTCAAGATTCCGACAAAGCGTTTGGACGTCCGGATATTGCAGGTTATTGCAAAGGAAAGTTAAAACTTTTGTGTGAAGCCAAATTCTATGCCGGACTGACCGATAATCAGCCTGTTTCCTACATAAAGCGGCTTCAAGATAGTAACGAAACCGGACTTATGTTTATTTGCCCTAAAAGCAGGATTGTTTCTCTATGGGATAAACTGAAAAAAGAAGCGGCAAACGCCGGTTTTTCAGAAACTCCGATATCAGAATATTCAGTAAGCTATGGAAATACCCGTTTATCGATCATCTCGTGGGGAGAAATCCTATCCGAATTGATCTATGTGGCAACGGAACGCGTTCCGGAATATTTAGACGATTTAAGACAGTTAGAAGGATTTTGTGAAAAGGTTGAAAGTGAATCATTTATACCATTCAGACCGGAGGAATTCGGTGCACAGACAGCAAGGGACATAGACCGATATTATCAAGTTGTTGACGAAACACACAAACTCTTGCAGACCCACAAAGAATGGCAACCGCAAACCACTGGATTAAGAGGAGCTCCGAGATGGCAGGGTTATTCACAGTATATTCGTATGAACCAATACGGCGTATCAATCAGTTTCATAAGAGCTCTTTGGAAAAGGCCAACATCTGTTGAAACACCTTTTTGGTGCGGTCTTCAAGAAATTTTAAATGATAAATGGACAGTCACGGATAAAATAACAGGATTCATGTCTTCTGTTGCTCCAACGATGCACGAAGAATTCCATGGGGTTCCTTATATAGCACTTATCCCCAAACCATATGTAACGATTGATGAATTAGCCGAAGACCTCACAGATCAAGTTCTCGGAATACTTCGTAAAATTAATTCATCAAACTTGTAAAAGGGCATTAATTGACAATTTACGGTATATTGAGAAAAAGATCGTTTCGGGATCTGTGACGATAAATCGTTTTAAATGCGGCGTCAGCCGCGCCGGCGAGGGCTGCCCCCTCTCCCCTCGCCGGCTTGTTTATAAACTAACTGTCATTCCGTCAAAACGGGAAATGCGGAGGTGAGATCGTGGACGGTTATAATGAAGATTTTTGGAAAGCGTTAGATAAACTGGCAAACGGTTCGGAGATCGTTATCGACAGACCGAAGGGAACGGTGCATCCGAAATATCCCGATTTCATTTATGAGTTGGATTACGGATATCTGAAAGACACGTCTTCCATGGACGGCGGCGGAATAGACGTTTGGGTAGGAAGCGGAGAAAAACGGATCGACGCAATAATGTGCATTGTGGATCTGATAAAAAAGGATTCGGAAATCAAAATACTGATCGGATGTACCGAAGAAGAAAAGGCGACTGTTTACAAGACGCATAACGAAACGCCTTATATGAAGGGCATTCTGATACGCAGATAAGATCTTATTTAACAAAGCGAAGATGCGAGGAAAAGATATGAAAAAAAAGAACGAAAAAGAAATAAAAGCGGCCCGTCGCGAAGACTGGAAGACCAAGCCTATGCCTGAAAAGTGTGAGACTTTTATACTTCACAGATCTTTCAGTGATAAGGAAATGGAAGCGCTCCGTTTGGGAAATATCCCGCAGGCTATGGAGGACAAGTGGTTCTGGTATATGGAGGGTCCGGTCCTTTGGGCGCACCGCAGCTGGTCGGGATCCTGTATTTACCGGATAGAGTTCAAAGAAGACGATCATCATACCGTAACGGTCAACCGTGATCCGGGACAGTACCGGTGTACCGATATTGAAGAAGACGTTGAGTCTTTGAACCGTCTTTTGGACTGGTGGATCCGGACGCCTTACGATCACTACGGCGAATGGCTTTCGGAAACGCACGACGCGTTGAAGAAAAACGGGAAGGTATAGTCAATAACACTTCCCTGCTCTGCCGGAAAAGGAGGCGACGGTATGAAACAGATATTTGAATCAAGCAGGATAAGTTTTGTCGAGTTATCGGAGCTTTTGATAACCGATTACCTCATAATGATAAATGATAACGAAAACGTCAACAGGTTTATATCAAAAAAAAGCAAGCAGATCACCCTGGAAGAAGAGATCGCATGGGTACGGAAAAAGCTTGAAGAAAAAAAGTTGATCTTTTCTATGATCGAAAAGAAGACCGGCGATTTTATCGGCAATACCGAACTTATGGACGTCGGCGGGACGGAAAGAGAACTCGGTATCGCCATAACAGCGAAAAAGCAGAATAAAGGATACGGAACGGAAGCCGTAGGAGCTCTTTTGAAATACGGTTTTGAAAATTTAGGTTTGCGGAAGATCGTTTTGAGAGCCAAGCCCGACAACGCAAGGGCGATACACGTTTACAGTAAGTGCGGTTTTCGCGAATACGACCGTGACGGTGAACACGTTTACATGGAAGTTTTACGGTAAAATCGGGTTTTTACTTACCGTATAACGGCGGACCGACGGGTTTCGTTTTGAAAAGCCGGATCTTATTTGCGATCCGTTGACAAAACGCATTGTTTATGATAAGATTTTAAAAGAGAAATCAAAGGAGCGATTGTATATGAAAGATAAAAACGAAGAGATCGCCGCGCTTGAAGCGGATCGCGAAAAGACGATCGTCAAAACGAGCGTTATCGGCATAATTACGAATCTGTTTCTCGTCGGTTTCAAGGCGTTTGTCGGGATCGTATCGAACTCGATCGCCGTTATCCTCGACGCGGTAAACAACCTGTCGGACGCGCTCTCGTCGGTCGTTACGATCATCGGCGCGAAGCTCGGCGCAAAACAGCCGGATAAAAAGCATCCGCTCGGTTACGGCAGGATCGAATATTTAAGTTCAATGATCGTCGCCGGTCTCGTTCTCTACGCCGGTATCACGTCGCTCGTGGAGTCGATCAAAAAGATAATATCGCCGGAAGCCGCTGATTACAGCGCGGCCTCGATCATCATCATATCCGTCGCCGTGGTCGTAAAACTGATACTCGGTATGTACGTAAAAAAACAGGGAAAGAAAGTCAATTCCGGCGCGCTTGCCGCATCCGGTTCCGACGCGCTGTTCGACGCGATACTCTCTTCTTCAGTGCTTGCGTCGGCCGTCGTGTTTCTTATATGGGGCGTTTCACTTGAAGCGTACGTCGGCGTACTGATAGCCGGATTCATCATCAAAGCCGGTATCGAAATGATGATCGAAACTCTAAACGACATAATAGGCAAGCGCGAAGACGCGGAAACGAGCAAGGAGCTGAAGCAGATCATCTGCGAACAGGAAAGCGTGCTCGGAGCGTATGACGTTATACTCTTCAACTACGGCCCGAACAAAAACTACGGTTCGGTACATATCGAGCTGCCCGACACCATGAGCGTTGACGAAGTCGATCAGCTTACACGCAAAATACAGGTCGACGTTTTCCACAAGACCGGTATCATTCTGACCGGCATCGGCGTTTATTCGTTCAACACGTCGGACGATGAGGCGGCGCAGATGCGAAACGCTATCCAAAAAGCCGTCATGTCTCACGACTGGGCTTTGCAGATGCACGGCTTCTACGCAGACACCGAGAACAGGACTATGCGCTTTGACGTCGTTCTCAGCTTTGATATCGACCGTAAAGAAGCGATGCAGACGCTTTATACAGACGTCGGGGCGCTTTATCCCGACTATGAGATTACGATCATCCCCGACGTCGACGTCACGGACTGATATGACGTAAAATCAGAGGTGATTCAATTATGGAAGTATCGGTTTTATCCGGGCGGATACGGCCGGCGATCCGAATGAAAAATCAAAAACTTTTATAATGATCGGAGAACAATATGAAAAAAGCGATCATTTCGATATTTTTGCTGCTGATATTCATTTTCATAAACTCATGCACAGAGAAAGATCCTATAGGGACGGGAGACGTGACAACCGCTTCCGAGAGCGTGACCGGCGGCGCGGCCACCGGCGCCGCATCGACAGAAAAGGAGACCGAGGAAATGACGGAAAAACTGCCCGACGATATAACCGAGCCGACCGATTACGTCACTCAAACGTGGATCGCGGTCGATATAAATTTCGAGACGGATAAGAACTACAAAGAAAAAGAGCAGTTATACGTTATATTTGACGCAAAATTCACGAACAGAGAGACAAAAACGGCGATGACCCTGCCGGGCTTTTGGTACGGCGGCAGTACGTTCACTGTTCGTTTTGCTCCTACAGAGTACGGAGTGTGGGATTTTGTCACGTCATGCGAAACGGACGCTTCTCTTGACGGTAAGACCGGGACCGTCGCCGCAAACGCGTACAAAGGCGATCTTCCAATATACAGACACGGTTTTGTCGTCGCTCGCGGCGTCAAGCATTTCGTATACGCCGACGGCACGCCTTTCTTTTACCTCGGTGACACACATTGGAATTTACTCGAAGAAGAGTATGACAGGGGCGGTATCGCCGCCGGCAGAACCGGTGCAAAATCTCATTTCAAATACATCGTCGACAAGCGTGTTGAGCAGGGATTTACCGTCTATCAGTCCGAGCCGATAGGCACAAAGGCTGACCTTACGGACGGATCGCTCTCGTCTGCCGACGCCGCGGCTTTTGCGCAAAACGATCTGTACTATCAGTATATCGCCGAAAAAGGCCTTGTACACGCAAACGCCGAGTTCTTCTTTGCAGGCAGCATGACGAAAGCCCTTATGGAAAACAAAGAATATCTTGAAGCGATATCGCGCTACTGGGTCGCCCGTTATTCCGCGTATCCCGTAATGTGGACGCTCGCGCAGGAAATAGACAACGACTTTTACCGTGAGCGCGGCGATCAGAAGATATACGATTATTCAAACAATCCTTGGGTAGAAATAGCGGAGTATTTACACAAATACGACGCATACGGTCACCCGCTGTCTGGGCATCAGGAATCGACGATTTTCACAACCGTTACGGGTAAAGGCGTGACGGAGCCAAACGCCGACAACGGAGGTAAATCTGCTTTTCTCTCGGCTGAAGTGACGGAAAAAACCGGGCATAACTGGTGGGCGGCTCAGTGGTCTCCGAGCCTCAACGCACAGATCGACGACAGAGTTCCAAAGGATTATTACGCAAGCGATAAAGTATCGATAAGTTTTGAAGGGAGATACTGTAATCTCTGGACCAAAAACTACGGCGCGCGCGCTCAGTCGTGGATCTCGATGCTTTCCGGATTTGCGGGCGTCGGCTACGGCGCGGCTGATATATGGCTGTATAACGGCACCTATAACCTTGACGTAGCCTCGAACGACGGGCTTGAAACGATAACCGTCGAAGACAAGGCGGTACGGTGGAACAAATCAGTAGATTTCGAATCCGCATATCAGCAGGGTTATATGCGTCAGTTCTTTGAGACCTTCAACTGGTGGGAACTTGTTCCGGATTTTAACGATGAAAAAATGTTCAAGCCGACTTTAACGAGCCGCAAAAAGGCTTTCTATACTTGCGCAACGATAGAAAACGATCTCTACGTCGTATATTTCTATTCGCAAAACACAGCGACCGGAACCGTGCAGGGAATGGATAAAGATTCCGTATATGAGGCGAAGTGGTTCAATCCGAGAACAAACGAATATTCCGATATCGGAGAAATAATGGCCGGAAACGACGGCTCCTGGCAGGTACCCGTAAGACAGGAGGCTCTCGATTTCGTGCTTTTACTGATTAAAAAATAAGGAGGACGCTATGAAAAAACTTTTATGTGCCGTTTTGTGTTTGCTGATGCTTGCAGGCATCGCCGTTATGGCCGGATGTGCCGAAAAAACGCCGGTAAACACGCAGACAACGGCGCCGGTCCCCGCTGTTACGGATCCGGAAACGGACGAAGGCGGCGAAACGGCGACCGTTACGGAAGCACCGTCGACCGAAGCGCCGGATACCGAACCGGATCTGCCGGACGTCAATTACGGTAATGAGGAGTTTCTCGTTTTATCGCAAAGCGACGGAGAACGTCATTACGATATCTACTGCGAAGATCATGATATAAACGATGCGGTCAGAGACGCCGTAAGAAGCCGCAATCTCACCGTAGAGGAGAAATACGGCGTAAAGATCGTCGTACAGTTCGACAATTTCAGCAGTGTGAACAGCACGATCGAAAAAATGGTAAAATCAAATTCAGATGAATACGATCTCTGCTTTGTTCATATGGTGACCGGCGCGACTCTTGCGCTGAACAACAACTTTATTCCTTTTGAAGAACTCACGTATACAGATCTTTCAAAACCCTGGTGGGATCAATCGCTGAAATCCGGTTTTTCAATAGGCAATCATCTTTATATGGCGAACGGCGATATCAGCCCTTCAAGTTTCAGTACAACGTCTTGTTTGTATTTCAACAAAAAGCTGTTCAGCGACTATGATATCGAACCGCCTTATCAGCTTGTGATCGAAGGCAAATGGACCATAGATAAATTGATCGAGTACACCAGACCTGAAAATCTTGACGAAAGCATCGTCGGGCTCACGTCATGGGCGTATGACGTTCCGTACAGCTTATATTACGGCGCGGGAGGCATGCTCGTTACGAAAGATGAAAGCGATATGCCCGTATACGAGCCGAGTATTGAGAGAGAGACGGCAATATACAGAAAAATTTATGACGTTATAATTTCCAATAACGCATATTTTGAAAACGCCGATTATATGAGCGTCGGCGACAAGTTCATAAACGGCAAAGCGTTGTTTTATGACGCCAGTCTGCTGCTCGCAGACCGACTGCGCGAGATGAATAACGATTTCGGTATACTGCCGATGCCTAAGTTTAACGAAGCGCAGAAAGAATACTATTCGTTTGTAAACGGCGCTTCAAGTATGGTTTGCGTTCCGAGATCGTGCGAGAACGTTGAACGCGCCTCGATCATACTCGAAGCTCTCGCAAGCGAAGCATACAAGACCGTAACCCCGATTCTTTACGAAACGTTCCTGAAACGGAAAGTCACACGCGACGCCGACTCGCAGGATATGATCGATTACATAGTAAGAAACAGAGTTTTCGATATGGGATATACGAACCTGTTCGACAATATCGGTTCGTACGTACGCGATATGCTGCTGTCAAAGTCCACGAACGTTTCTTCAACGTTTGAAAGAAACAGCAAAGCGGCGCAAAGCGCAATAAAAAAGATCATCGCCGCGTATGAAAAAAGAGCCGATAAAAAATAACTTTTCAGCAAATTTCAGTGCCACGGCCCGTCTGTATATTTCTCCTTTTGACCGTTTTTGACGGGCTCGGCGCAAATCGATAAAGACAGTCGATACATATTCATTTAACGTTACGAATAATATCAAAAAAATCGCGGCGATGCCGCGTATATGATCACTTGCAAAGCAAGTGTATGTAATCCGCTCGAAGAGCGTTATGCAATCAGCGCGCGAGATCGCAAAAGCGAAAAACTTCAACGCTTGAAATCGCAAAAAAACGAAGACGGCGCAAAGCGCCTGATGAAGTCGTTCGCTATGCTCACTGATGAAGACGGCAACTTCGTCGCCTAATGAAGCGAAGTCGCCCCGTTTCTTAATCAGCGAAAACAGTGAACGACTTCATTTCTTCATCAGCGAAGCGTCTTCATCAGCCCGAAGGGCGACTTCATAGAAAAAAGCACGCTATTACGTGCTTTTTTCTGAAAAAGTTCCCTCAACTTATACCATATTATATAAGCGCTTTTAACAAGAACCTCAATATTATGACTGATGTCGCTGCGATTGACAAAATGAAGAAAGAGTATTTGAAATTGTTGTCAAAATGTGCAGACTGCCCCGATTTTATTCTTGTATATATCACCGGGCTTTTTGACGGGGATCAAAAATACACAAAAAAATATTTGATCGCCATTAACCGAAAGGCACCAATCGATACTATATAGGCGAAAGCTTTCAAAAGGAAAATGAACGGTATGGAAAACCAAAAAGCGGCAAAGCTGATCTCGGATAATCTGAAAAACATCTACGGTTACGCCTTCGCGCGTCTTTATGACAAAGACGACGTGGACGAACTGACCCAGGAGATCGTGTACGAGGTTTTGAAATCAGCCGGTAAAATCAAAAACGACGAAGCGTTCTGGGCGTTTCTGTGGAAAGTTGCGGAAAATACGTTCCGCAAATTCATAAAGCAAAAGGAACGCCGTCAATCGCTTTCGCCGTTGCCCGACGACGATACGTTTATTGACGC
>JAEEJH010000034.1 GCA_016281775.1 Clostridiales bacterium
CTGAACGTGTTAAGAAATACGTTTTTGCCGGCTCTGAGCTTGAAATCGGCGGTAAAGTCGCGTATGGAAGTTCTGCATCTTCCGTCGATCAGATGCTCGCCGTAACCTATCTCCATATCGCATTCTTCCGGTACCGTTATATCGAAATCGAGAAAACCGGACGTCTCCGAACCGAGATCGACGATAAAGAATAAATTTTCACCGTCGTTCGCTTTGAATGAAAGCGGCGCCGAAAAATCGAGCGGACCGCCTCCGATCTCGTGCGGAAAACGGAAAGAGAGGGCGGCGTGCTGCATATCGGTCTGTGTATTGACGCGTTGTGACGGGTATTCAAAAACGCCTTGCATAACGATATCCGAACGCGATCTGTTTTTCATTATCAGCTTTTCGATCGGCCGTTTGTTCAGTTTTTTTGAAATCGCGTTTGTTATTTCGGATCTGCCGAATCCGACGCGTTCGCCGCCGGGTATATACCAGTCGGTCTGGCCTTTGAGATCGCAGTGATACGAGAAACCGAGCTGACCGCTTATCATATGCTTCATACCGCTGATATAATCACGGGATCGGCGCGACAGGACTCTTTCGCAGCTGTACGAAACCGTCTCCCCGTCGGAGACTATCTCGTAGATCAGCCCAGCTTCGCCTTTGACGTATGTCTGCGTATTTTCCCCGTAATACCAGACGCGCACGGCGAGAAGATTGTCGCCATCAGTAACGAACTCGGATATGTCTATCTCGTCGTAAACCTTGTAATCGGGGTAATCGGCGTACTGACCGAATGCGGCGAGTCTGCCGTTCACGTACGCCGTATAGTTGGAATCGCACGCTATACGCAGGACCGTCAGCTCACCTGATACGAACGTATCGATGAAATCTGCGTACTCGTCGGCTTCCACATGTTTATTTTGCCATATCCATTCGCTTTTATCAAACATTTTTCGTTCTCCTTTAACATTTTTATCGATAATTTTTACGATTGCTATTTACAAATTGAAATAAATAGATTATAATCATATCAGTTTACTGATATGGAGACAGATATGAAGATCGGATTTGACAATGAAAAATACGTTGAGCTGCAGTCTCAGCACATTCTTGAAAGGATCAACAGATTTGACAACAAGCTTTATCTCGAATTCGGAGGCAAGCTTTTCGACGACTATCACGCGTCAAGAGTTATGCCGGGTTTCGCACCCGACTCGAAAATAAAACTTCTCAAAAAACTGCGCGACAAACTTGAGATAATCGTTATAATAAACGCCGCGGATATTGAGAGAAAGAAGATACGCGCCGACTACGGCATCACGTATGATACAGACGTTCTCCGCCTTATCGACGGTCTGCGTTCGCTCGGCATTTACGTTTCTGCGGTCGTGATCACGCAGTATATAGAACAGCCGTCGGCGGAAATATTCAAAAAGAAACTTGAAATGCGCGGAGAGAGAGTATTCATCCACCGTATTATAAAAGGCTATCCGAACGATATCGACACGATAACGAGCGATAAAGGTTACGGCGCGAACGATTTCGTACCTACGACGAGACCGCTCGTCGTGGTCACCGCTCCGGGACCCGGATCCGGCAAGCTGGCGACCTGCCTTTCACAGATATATCACGAGCGAAAGAACGGTGTGAACGCCGGTTATGCGAAATTCGAAACTTTTCCGATCTGGAGTCTGCCTCTTAAACATCCGATCAATATTGCTTACGAAGCGGCAACGGCCGACCTGTCCGATGTAAATATGATAGACCCGTATCATCTGGAGGCGTACGGTCAGACGACGGTAAACTACAACAGAGACATTGAGGCGTTCCCGGTAGTCCGCAAGATACTTTCGAGGATCACCGGTACCGACGATATTTACAAATCTCCGACTGATATGGGAGTCAATATGGCCGGTTTCTGCATCTCTGACGACGAGGTGTGCAGAGAAGCGTCAAAGCAGGAAGTTATCAGGCGTTATTACAAAGCCGTCTGCGACTACAAAAACGGTCTGTGCGACAGAAGCGTGGCTTACCGCTGCGAAGCTCTTATGGAAGAACTCAACGTAACGAAAGCAGATCGCGGAGTGACTCATTACGCGTTGAAGCGCGCCGAAGAGACGGGCGTTCACTGTGTGGCGATAGAACTGGCCGACGGTCACGTTGTGACCGGCAAATCTTCGCCGATGATAAGCGCGGCTTCCGCGGCGATGATCAACGCGATCAAGTATCTGTCCGGCATATCCGACGATATACATCTGATATCTCCGGTCGTTCTCGAGCCGATAACGGCGCTCAAACGTTCGCTCGGATCAAAAGCAAGCAAGCTCAATCTTCATGAGGCTCTGCTCGCGCTCAGTATATGCGGCGCGACGAACCCGACCGCGGCGTACGCCCTGACAAAACTGCCGGAACTTGAACACTGCGAAGCTCATTCCACGAAGATGCTCACACCGAGCGAAGAAGATTACATAAAGAGACTGAAGATCAATCTGACCTGTGAACCGGAATTCATTTCAAAGGATCTGTATATAAACTGATGTTATGTAAATAAAAACAGGACGCGCATAAAACGCGTCCTTTTTCGTATTCATTTTGATTCAAACGTTTCGGGTACGGAGGAAAGAAGGGCAGAGGCGTCTTCTTCGGTCATATCCGATCTCAGCTTGAATATGCCGTCCGCTATGCCGAGATTCATGACGAAACCGTTGGAACGCTGTCTGCATTCGGTTATCGTCGCGGTAAGCTTTTCGGTAAGAACGTCGCAGTCAAGGCTGAAAGACATGACCGCGCTTTCGTCTTCGTAGATGCTCGCATATTTTTTGCCGGCTTTTACCGCGGCTTCTTTTGCGGTGACGTAAGTCATTTCATCGCCTATCACAACTTCACACGCACCGCAGAGCGCGTCTGCTTTTTCGGAAACGACGGCTTCGCTCGGGCCGGACGTTATTATTTCGGTCTTGAGTTCGGGTTCGGCTGTTCCTTTTACTTCGGCGGCGGCTTTACAGCCGTTTTTGATACCGGCTATGAAATCTTCGGACGTTTTGCCCTCCGCGCCTATATATCCGATTGACGCAAAACCGGAAGACGTCAGAACGTAACCGAATACGTAACCGTACTGTACCGTATTTATAACTACCGCGGTCGTTTTGCCGTTGAGCGCGACTACGTCGTCAGTCTTCGAACCCGGGACAGTGAGTACTATAAAGTTGATGTTGCCGTAAGCCTTGCTGTTGTCTTTTACCGACAGATACGCGTCGGAATACGCGTCTGACGGAAGAAAGATAACTTCCGCTCCGCCTGCCGCGGCAAGTTCGAGCTGTTTTTTCGCCGCTTCGGTAAACACTTCGGAGTATGATTGCGAATCGCTGCCGGTCACGTCTGCGGGAGCGAAGTACTTTATGGTCGGGAGTTTATCGTTCGTCGATTCGTCTATCGATTTTTTCTGGTACGCTTTAATGGCGCGCCATATCGCGCCGTTGACCGTCTTCTCTTCGACGTCAGCCAGTCCTCCGATCATAACGTACTTGTATTTCGTGTCTGTTGACGACGTATTGACCTGGCACGAGCACAGAAGCAGCAGCGCCGCCAAGACGAGGGAGACTGTTATTATGATTTTTTTACGTGTTTTCATTTTACGTTCCTTTCACTGTTGCATGATTTATCTGATATTCAGCCGACGTTATAATTCTTATATGCCGAGCAGCGGGTATAATTCAGAATGATCTCTTATTTCGTAATCCGGCAAAATGCCCGTAACGTTTACCGTATTATGCGGATTATACCAGCACGTATCTATGCCGAACGCGTTGCCGCCGGCGATATCAGCGGTGAGAGAATCTCCGTATACAAGCGTTTTCTCTTTGCAGAAGCAGCCGATGGACGAAACAGCTTTTTCAAAGAAAACGGGATCGGGTTTTTTCGCGCCGAGATCTTCCGATAAAAAAAGGCCGTCCACGAGTTCGGTAATTCCCGCAAGTCTGAACCTTGAAGTCTGAACGTCGGTAATTCCGTTTGATATTATGTATACGCGTACTTTGCCTCTGCATCGCCGCAAGAGTTCGTCGGCGCCTTCGGTTTTATATGCGCACCGGCTGAGGATCTGCTTGTATCTGATCGCGGCATACGCTCCGTCGCCTTTGATATTGTGATCGCTGAAGAATTCCGCAAAACGCAGAGCGACAAGCTGTTTTATGGTTATCTCGCCGCGCTCGAGTCTTTTCCACAGCTGATCGTTATGTTCGGAATAAGCGGATAACAGACCGTCGTCCGGACAAACTCCGAATTCTTTGAACAGAAGAGTGACGGCCGTCTTTTCGCACAGGGCGAAATCAAGAAGCGTGTCGTCGGCGTCGGCTAATAGAATATCGTATTTTTTCATTGTTATCACCTATTGCATTATAAAATATAATCTTTAGTAATTTATGTATAAAAATTAAAATCCAAGTTAACGTTGATGCGATGCCGGGTAAACGATTGCTTAACCCGAAATGAACAAAACCGCGCCGTATCCGACGCGGTTTTGTAAAAAATGAACTTATTTGCTCTTTATCTGGTTTTCGTAGCTTTCGACCATCTTTTTTACCATCTGGCCGCCGATAGAACCGGCCTGCTTGGAGGTAAGGTCGCCGTTATAACCGTTCTTTAAGTTCACGCCGACTTCGCCGGCTGCTTCGGTCTTGAATCTTGCAAGAGCTTCCTTCGCTTCGGGAACAACATGCTTTGCCATAATATTTCAGATCCTTTCAAAATCTTTATAGAAACGCGGGCAAAGGGCGCACCCTCGTACGTCACATGACCGCGGTGGAGAAACCGTTTTTTCGGTTCCGAGCATATTATGTGCCGATTTTTTATAACTATAACAAGGTATTTTGTTCCAACAAGTGAAAAAAACAAAAAGGCTGAAAAACAGCCTTTTTGAATCATTTTGTGATCTGCGTGACTTCATCGTAAGCGCGCATGATGCCGATACGACCGGTCTCGTACGTGAGGCCTCCCTGAAAATATACCGTATACGGAGGACGGATCGGCGCGTCCGCCGAAAGCTCTATCGAAGCTCCCGAAGTGAACGTACCCGCCGCCATCACGACGCGGTCGGTATAACCGGGCATGTCCCACGGCTCGGGCGTTACGTAAGAGTCGATCGGAGAGCCGGACTGTATGCCGCGGCAGAAAGCGCAGATGTTTTTTTCAGACCCGAGATCGACGGTCTGTATGATGTCGTATCTTTCTTCGTCGTAAGAAGGCGAAGTCCTGAAACCCGCGTGAAAGAAAAGATAAGAAGCGAGCGCGGCGCATTTCAGAGCCGAAGCGACTACCGTCGGAGCAAAGAACAGCCCCTGATACATATTCCGGTTCTCGTCAAGCGAAGCGCCGACCTCGGCGCCGATACCGGGCGACGTGAGGCGGTATGAACATAACTCCACCGCTTTTTTCGTACCGGCGAGATAACCGCCCGTACGGCAGAGACCTCCGCCGGGGTTTTTGATGAGCGAACCTATCTGCAGATCCGCTCCGAGCGCGACCGGCTCGTCGGTCTGCACGAATTCGCCGTAGCAGTTATCGACGACCAGAAATACGCCGGGATGCTTGTGTACCGTACCCGCAAGCGAGCCGATCTCTTCGACGGGCAGAGTGCGTCTGTCGGCGGCGTAGCCTTTCGATCTCTGAACGAAAACGATTTTAACTCCGCCGGAAGCAAGTCTTTTTTCAACCGCTTCACAGTCGATAAAGCCGTCTTTCATATCGATCTGCTCGTATTTTATTCCGAAATCGCGGAGACTGCCGTTACCTGCGTCGCCTTGCAGACCTATTACTTCATCGAGCGTGTCGTAAGGCTTGCCGGTAACCGAAAGAAGAGTGTCGCCGGGGCGCAAAAGACCGAAAAGACCTACAGCCAGCGCGTGCGTGCCGGAGACGATGCTCGGTCTTACGAGCGCCGCTTCACAGCCCATGACCTGCGCGTATATCTTTTCGAGCGTATCTCTGCCGCGGTCGTCGTAACCGTAACCGGTCGTACCGTGAAGATGGGCTTCGGAAACCCTGTTATCATAAAACGCCGAAAGTATCTTTTCTGCAACAGTCTTCGCCGTTTCGTCGAACCGCGCGAAAACCGGGGCGAGAACAGCCTCTGCTTCCGATACGGCCGCCAGTGTGGCTGCGCTTATATTTCTCATAAATCGAACGAGCAGCAGAGAACGCCGAGCTCGATGCAGGCTTCAACGTCTCTCATATCGATCACTTCGTTTTGAGTGTGACAGTATCTCGTCGGTATGGATATACACCCGGCGCGGGAGCCGCCCGCGACAGTCTGCATGGACGATGTGTCGGTTCCGCCGTAAGTCAGAACTTCAGTCTGATGCTTTATCCCGTTTTTCTTCGCCGTATCGAACATTGCAGCCACGAGAGCGCGGTCGCACATTACTGAACTGTCTTTTATCTTTATTGCCGCGCCGTCGCCGAGTTTTACCGAGAAATTGGTTGACGCGTTGATAACGTCGCCGGACGGAGTCACGTCGAAAGCTATGCCGATATCCGGCTGTACGTTATACGAAGCCGCGTGCGAACCGCGGCAGCCGACTTCTTCCTGCGCCGAAAATACGAAATACACGTCGTTATCGCATTTTCCGAGCTTTTTGGCTATCTCCATAACGACGTAACATCCTATCCTGTCGTCAAACGGTCTGCCGGTATATTTCGTTCCGTACAGTTTATAAAGATCGGTCTTTACGGCACACATTTCACCGAGTTTTACCTTGCGTTCCGCTTCAGCCTTTGTCTTGACTCCGAGGTCTACGTAATACTTTTCGGGCGTGAGATCTTTTATTTCCGTCTTGCCTTCCGGTACAAGTATACCGACGGCGCCGTTTTCAAATTCAACGCGATTATGTGCGTAAGCGTAATAGTTTATACCGCCTACACGCGTTATTCTGACGATGCCGTTATCCTGAATATAATTGACCATGAACCCGATCTCGTCCATATGGGCGCAGAGCATTACTTTCTTCGCTTTTTTCGATGTACCGCGTTTGAGGCATATAAGGTTGCCGAGCGGATCTTTCTCTATCTCGTCTACGTAAGGTCTGACGGTCTCTTCAATAAAGGCGGCGACTTTGTCTTCACGTGAAGATACGCCTTGTATCTTCATAAGTTTTTTAAGTTCGTTTATCATGACATCTGATCCTTTCTTATCTTTCGGGAATATCGTCCGGTGACGAAAGCGCTATCTGAAGCGCGAGTTTATACATCTCAAAGTAATCGCTTTCTTTTATGACGCACGAAGCGGAATGGATATATCTCGTCGGGCACGCCATGTTTATCGTTCTTACGCCGCCGACCGCTTTATGTATTTTTCCGGCGTCGGTACCGCCGGCGACGTACTTTTTAGGCTGACATTTTATGCCGTGTTTTTTTCCGAGATCCAATGCAAAGTTGACGAGTGCCTGCTCGTAAACGGTGCCGAGGTCCATAAGAGAAACGCACGGACCGTCGCCGGTTTTGGCGGCTCTTTTATGATCGGGTGTTTCGGCTATGTCGGCGATCGCAGTTGATTCGAGCACGAGCGCGAGATCCGGCTTGATCCTGTTGGCGGTTATGAGCGCGCCTGTTCTGCCGACTTCTTCACGTACGGTGAAACAGAAATACAGATCGTATTCGGGGGTTATTTTATTTTCGTGGATATAGTTTATGATATCGCAAAGAACAGAGCAGCCGAGACGGTCGTCGATCGCTTTGCTTTTGATCATGCCGTCGCCGAAACGTATGAAATCGGAATCGAATACCGCGTAGTCGCCTATTTGTACTGACGATTCCGCGTCGGCTTTGTCTTTCGCGCCTATATCGATGAACATTTTATCGATGGGCGTCGCTTTCCTGCGTTCTTCATAAGACTGCTGATGTATCGCTTTGGAAGCGATAAGACCGCTTATCTTTTCTTTACCGTAATCGCCGACGAAAAGCTTTCTGCCGCAAAGTACCTTGACGTCGAAACCGCCGACAGGCTGAACGTACAGATAGCCGTTGTCGTCGATATCGGAGATCATAAGCCCGACTTCATCCATATGAGCCGAGAGCATCATTTTTTTACCGGTTCTGCCTTTGATTTTGAAAATCCTGTCGCCGATAAAATCGGTGAATTCTTCGTCGTATTTTCCTTTTACTTCTTCGGCGATAATGTCGGCAACCTCGTATTCACAGCTAGTCGGACCGAATGCGCAGCATAGTTTTTCGAGCAGTTCCGTGCCTTTCATACGTTTGCCTCCTTTCCGATTTCTTTTATAAACGCGGCGACCAGTTTCGCCGTATCTTCAACGTCGTCAAGCGATACGACCTCGCTGTAAGTGTGCATATTGCGAAGCGGTATCGATACGAGCACCGTAGGTATACCGAGACCGACAAGCGGAATGTCGTTCGCGTTCGTACCGGTGCTTATCGCTTCAACCGTCACCGTGTGCTTCAATTCGTTTTCTTCGGCGAATCTGATGAGTTTTTTCGTGAGTCTTACGTCGGTTATGGCTGAAAGAGATATTTCGGGTCCGTCGCCGACTCCCGTCTTGCGTCTTGAGTCGGCTCCCGGCACCCACGCGCAGCAGACGTCGGAGACGATCGCGTAATCAGGCTGAAGTCTGTAAGCGGCCGTAACGACGGCGCGCGATATTTCTTCTTTAGTTGAGAGAAGCAAGTCGATCTCGCCTTCGTACCCGTCGCCGATCAGGATCTCAACAGCTTCGATAAGAGCGACTGCGCATATTTTATCGTCAAAACCCTTGCCGCAGATACGGTTGTTTTTCAGCTCTGTGAGCTTGTATCTGTAACCCACGGGCGTACCGATGGGGATAAGCTCTTCGGCGCGTTCTTTGGTAAGACCCGTATCGATCATAAGATCCGACACCGGGGGCAGAACCGATCTGTCGCCGGTCTGCAGATGCGGCGGTGTGGAGACGATAACGCCGTAAAGCGTTTCTTTCCCGTAGATCGTGACGTCGGCGGCCTGAAGGATTCTCGTATCGAGCCCGCCGATATTCGTAAATCTTAAGAATCCCCCGTCGAGCACCTGCGTTACCATCATACCGACCTCGTCCATATGAGCGTCGAGCATTATTTTAGGCAGGCCTTCTTTACGGGCTTTTCTCGTCAGAATGTAGCTCCCTGCGGGTTCACGCGTCAACTCGTCGAAATACGCGTCGCGTATCTCTTCGATCGCCGCAAGACCGCCGTCTTCGAACCCGGATATGGAACAACCCGACGTCAAAGACTGAGCCAGTTTGAGCAGATTAGCCATTTTTTGTAACTCCTTTATATTGAATTAACTATTTGCTTATAACGTTTGCCGCGTTCTTCGAAGTTTTTGAAACAATCAAAGCTTGCGGCCGCAGGCGAAAGTATCACAACGTCTCCCGGCTGCGCGGCGTTTGCCGCCGCCGAAACGGCTCTTTGAAAATCGGGTTCCTTTATGACGGTAAAGTCTTCAGGTATACCGTATTCAAACATGGAGCGGTATATCTTTTCGCCGTTCTGACCGGTAAGTATCGCCGCCCGCGCGTGGTCGAACAGCGGTTTGCAGAGCGGAGCATAGTCGAGATTTTTGTCGTAACCGCCAAGTATGATAACTACCGGACAGTCGAAACACGATAGCGCCGCCGCGGTGCGCGTGGGAGACGAGTCAATGGAACCGTTATAGAATCTTACGCCGTCTTTTTCACGCACGAATTCGAGCCTGTGTTCAACGCCGTTGAAATTCTTTGCAACGTAATAAACCGCCTCTTTACTTACAAGTCCCGCCGTCAGACCGATCGCGGTCATGTAGTTTTCGACGTTGTGTCTTCCGGGTATTTTAATATCGGCAGTTTTTATTATTTCCTCTGTTCTGCCGTCATATCTTAAATAAATCGATCCGTTCTCTTCATAAACGGCGTCGCCTGCAGGAGGTATGCGTTTGGAAGAGAAGAAGCAAACTCTCGACGCGGCGTTTTCCGCATATCGCCTCGTAACGTCGTTTTCATAGTTCAAAACAACGCGGCAGTTATCGTCCTGATGAGCGAAAACGTTCGCTTTTGCGGCGATATATTCGTCCATACCGGTATGCCAGTTGAGATGATTGGGTGTAACGTTTGTCACCGCCGCGACGCAGGGAGACGTATTCATCGTTTGAAGTTGAAATGAAGACAGTTCGAGAACCGCGATATCGTCCGGATCCATCAGACCGACTTTGTCGATCAGAGGCGTGCCGATGTTGCCGCCGAGATAGATCTTTCTGCCGGAACCGGTAAGTTCGGCTTCTTTTTTCAAAATCAGCGAGGTAACGGTTGTGGTCGTCGTTTTTCCGTCGCTGCCGGTTATTGCAATGATCGGGCAGGGGCATAATTCGAAAAACAGCTCCATCTCGCTCGAGAGTATGCTGCCGTTTGCGACTGCACGGGCTATCTCCGGCACGTCAGGGCGTATACCGGGCGATCTGAATATATAGTTCTCACATAAACCGTCAAGATAATCCGGACCGAGCGCAAAACGCGCGCCGAGAGCTTCAAGTTTCGCGGCGTCCGGTCCGAGCTCATCTTTGCCTTTTTTATCGCGTACGGTAACTTTCATCCCGCACGATAACAGAAAATAAGAAAGCGGAACGTTGCTGATACCGAGACCGAGTACGGAAGCGGTTTTGCCCGCCGCAGAGCTTTTGAAAGAGCTGATAGTCATAATAACTCCGAAAAAAGAATTTTAACGTTCTTATTATATAATAAAATCTTGCAATTTGCAATATTATTTCAGAAAAAATCGGCGAATTTTCAAATTAGCCTTGAAAATTCTATATATTAATGCTATAATGCAAAATGTATTTTTGTATACGCGGGAGAATTCAGCATGGATTTTGTGTTTTCCGACAATACCGCGCCGCTCAAACCGTCGGCAATCAGAGAAATATTCAAGTCGCTTACCGATCCTGAGGTGATTTCCTTCGCCGCGGGCAATCCGTCGCCTGAGAGTTTTCCCGTTGCGGATATGAATAGGTTCGCCGACGCGATCTTCGACGAATGTCCTTCGACAGCTTTACAGTACGGCATAACGGAAGGATATACCCCTCTGCGCGAAGCGGTGAGGATCCGCGCCGGATCGAGATTCGGCGTCTGTAAAGACAACGACACGGTCATAATAACTTCCGGCGGTCAGCAGGGCATAGATCTGACGGCGAAAGTATTCTGCAACAAAGGCGATACCGTTATATGCGAAGAGCCGACTTTCATCGGTGCGCTGAACGCTTTTCGCGCTCACGGCTGTATTACCGCCGGCGTGCCTATGGACGAAGACGGTATCAATACGGACGCGCTTGAATTCGCGATCAAGACAGCGGTAAATCCGAAACTCATATATCTTATACCGACTTTTCAGAATCCGACCGGGAGGACTATGTCGGCGGAAAAGCGTGAAAGATGTCTGCAGCTTGCAAAGAAATACGGTCTGATGATACTCGAAGACGACCCATACGGCGAACTGCGGTTCTCGGGGAGTGAAATACCCCCGATCAAAAGCATGGATGCGGAAGGGAGAGTCGTTTACTGCAGCTCGTTTTCGAAGATACTCTCGTCAGGCATGCGTGTCGGTTACGTTATATGCGACGGCAAAGCCGCCTCGAAGATATCCGTATGCAAACAGGTAAACGACGTGCACACGAATCTGTTTTTCCAGATGGTGTGCCATAAATTCTTAACGGAATTCGATCTGGATTCTCATATAAAAAAGATAAGAGAGCTTTACAGAAGAAAAAGCGCTCTGATGCTCGCTCAACTTGACGAAAAACTGCCTCGGTCGGTCCGGTATACGCGTCCCGACGGCGGACTGTTCATCTGGGCGGATCTGCCCGAAGAACTTGACTCAGACGCGATCATAAAAGAACTTGTCAGGAGGAAACTCGCCGTCGTACCGGGCGATACGTTCATTTGCGACAACGGCTCTCATTTGAACGGCTTTCGGATGAATTACTCAACGCCTTCAGACGAACAGATAATAAAAGGCGTCGGAATACTTGCAAACGTAATCAAAGAGAGGTCATTATAAAATGGAAAACGAAAGAAAGAAAACGGTATTTTCCGGCATACAGCCGAGCGGCAATCTCACCGTCGGCAACTATCTCGGCGCGCTGCGCAACTTTTCGGAGTTTACCGATAAATACAACTGCCTTTACTGCGTGGTGGATCAGCACGCAATAACGGTAAGACAGCAGCCCGCGGAGCTACGCAGAAGGACTTACGAAGTCCTCGCGCTTTATATTGCGTGCGGACTCGACCCGGAGCAGAGCATACTCTACGTACAAAGCCACGTACCTCAGCATGCTCAACTCGCTTGGGTGCTCGACTGTTATACAATGTTCGGCGAGCTGTCGAGAATGACGCAGTTCAAGGATAAATCCGCAAAGAACGAAAACAATATCAACGCCGGTCTTTTCACGTATCCGGTGCTTATGGCGGCCGATATACTGCTCTATCAGACCGATCTCGTTCCGATAGGCGAAGACCAGAAACAGCATCTCGAACTTACGCGCGATATTGCGGCAAGATTCAACGCGGTATACTCCGATACGTTCGTGATACCCGAACCGTATATGAAGTCGGGCGCGAAAATATATTCTCTTGCGGAGCCGACGAAAAAAATGTCGAAATCGGATCAAAACGAAAACGCGGTCGTACGCATACTCGATCCTAAAGATACGATAATCAAAAAATTCCGCCGCGCCGTTACCGACTCCGAAACGGAAGTCAGACGGGCGGAAGGCAAAGAAGGCATTTCGAATCTGATGACGATCTATTCTTGCTTTACCGGCAAAAAGGACGAAGAGATCGAAGCCGAATTCAAAGGCGTCGGATACGGCGAATTCAAGACCGCCGTCGGCGAAGCCTGTGCGGCGGAACTCGAGCCGATACAGAAGAGATATAACGAGATCCTTTCCGATAAATCATATCTCGAATCGGTTATGAAAAACAACGCCGAAAAAGCGTCGTATCTCGCGAGAAAGACTCTTTCAAAGGTATACAGAAAAGTTGGTTTCACGACGTTGTGATAATAACGGGGACTAAATGAAAAAGAAAAAGTTCGACACGATAACGAAAATTTCAGCAATTCTCACAGCGGTACTTATAGTACTCGTGGGCGTTTTCTGTACGTCGCCTTCAAAAGCGGCCGACGAACCGTTTTTCCCGGTTTTTTCAGATACCGATGACGGTACGGAAGCAGCCGTTACGGAGACGGAAGCCGTCAGAGAAACCTATGAGACGATAGGCGAGATCCCGACAGACGATCCTGAAACAGATACAGTATCGCCAAGCGAAACCGAAAAAGATACAAAAACCCCGGATACCGATATGACAGGTCATTCCGGGTCAGAGCAGACGAAAGATTATCCGCCAGATACGGAACCGGTCACTGTCAGAGTCACGGAACCCGTGACGACGAAAGCCCCTGCGTCTGCCGTAAAAGAGACCGAGCCGCCGGATCTGCCTGAATTTTCCGAACAGAGTTTCAGAGAGTATACCGGCAGAGATCTCGGCGAAAACGAGACGATTTACGACAGATATGAAAACGATCGCTTTTCGGTCATTATAACGACTGTTGAAAAAGGCGATCTCAAGTATTTTATCTGTGATATAGAGATAGAATCTCCGAAGGACTTTCATACGGCTTTTGCCGGTAATTCGATAACGGGCAGAGCGTATACGTCGAAGACCGCGTCGCAGGTCGGCGCAGTATTCGCCGTAAACGGCGATTTCTGCGGTTTCCGTACCTCGGGCATCATAATCAGGGAAGGCAATCTCTACAGAAACAGAGGTTCAAACTGGGATTTCTGCTATCTCGACAAACACGGAGATATGATAACTACGAATCATTCCGTAGACGCAAAAAAACTTGTGGCGGAAGGGGCGTGGCAGTCCTGGAGCTTCGGTCCGACGCTCGTAAAGAACGGCAGAGCTCTCACTAAAGACGAATTCGTTACGCCCGGACTGAGCAGGACCGCGCGCGAACCGCGCACCGCGATAGGTCAGGCCGGTAAACTGCACTATATCATAATCGTCGTAGACGCGGTAAGATCCGGCGGCAAAACGATAGGCGGCATGACGTTTGCGGATCTCGCGAAGACGTTTGCCGATCTCGGATGCACGACGGCTTACAATCTCGACGGCGGAGGATCGACGACGTTGTACTATAAAGGCAAGGTTATCAACGCTCCGTGCGTCAACGGTGAACGCAGCGTCAGCGACATCGTTTATTTCAAATAGGATGGAATTTATGCACGATCTTAAAAGATTTGTTATACTTATACCGGCTTACAAACCGGTATATGATCAGATGATACCTTTCGTAAAAGAACTTCTGACGAGCTTTGACAAGATAGTTACCGTAGACGACGGCGGAGGAGAAGCTTACGCCGACGTGTTTACGCATTGCGAATCGCTCGGATGCCGCGTACTGCGGCACGACGTGAACCGCGGCAAAGGCGCCGCGCTCAAAACGGGACTTAAATATATAGGTGAAGAGATCGCTGAAGCGGCGGGCGTGATAACGGCGGACTGCGACGGTCAGCACGCCGTATCCGATATTATCAAAGTCGCCGAAGCGCTCGAAGAACATCCTGAATGTCTCGTTCTCGGCGGCAGACGTTTCGACGGCGACGTGCCGTTCAGATCACGTTTCGGCAACGCTTTTACAAGATGCGTGTTCAAGCTCGCGACGGGGCTTTCCGTCTACGATACGCAGACGGGCCTTCGCGGTATTCCGTCAGCGCTTATACCTGAGATGCTTACGCTTCAGGGTGACAGATACGAATTTGAGATGAACATGCTCTTGAAGCTTCGCGAATGGGGAGTGACTCCGTTCGAGGTCACGATAAGAACGATATATTTGAACGACAACAAGGGCAGTCATTTCAACGCGTTCAAAGACGGACTGCGTATAAGCGCAAGAATAATAAAATATGCGGCGGGCAGCATACTGTCGTTTATAATAGATTACGCGCTGTTCCTGCTGCTGATGCTTGCCGTGTTTCCGCATCTCGAAAGCGAACTGAAGTATGCGCTTTGCTTCGGTCTTGCCCGTGCAGTGTCTTCGGTCGTGAATTATTTATACAACAGATTCGCGGTATTCGGCGGCAAGAACTATAAAAGAGGCGCGACGGTAAAGTATTTTTCGCTCGTTGTAGTTGTTATGCTTCTCGGTATGCTCGTTCAGCGGCTTACCGCTTACGTTCCGGGCGGCGACGGGATTCATACGGTTATTAAAATAGTATACGATGCGGTTATGTTTTTCGTCAACTACATTATACAGCGCGATTTCGTATTTAAAATTAAGGAAAGAAAAAGAGACGCTAAATGAAACTTCCCCTGATATCCGGAGTATTCACGATGCACGGTGTATTCATCGCCTCAGCGCTTGTGCTGACGGTTTTTATATCAATCATATATTATAAAAAACGCGACGGCGATGAAACGCTGCTTTTGCAGATCGCCCCGTTTGCCGTATTCTTCGGATTTGCAGGCGCGAGATTCATGTACGTCACCGTATGCGATTCTCTGTATATAGAAGAAGCGGAGAAATGGCGTCTTCTTGACGGCGGTTACGCGCTTTTCGGCGCTCTGTACGCGGTTGCGATAACTATAGTTATATTCTGCCTTGCGGTCAAAAAACGCGACAAGATATCCGGTGTGTTCGACGCCGTGTCTTTCGCCGCTCCGATAGCGATAGCCGTAGGAAGAATGGGCAGCGTGTTTTCGGAAGACTGCCTAGGTGAAACCGTCGAGTCGGATAAACTGAAATTCTTTCCCGTTGCGTTGTATTCGAATACTTACGGAGAATATCAGTACGCCGTGTTTTTCTATGAAGCCGCTTTCTGTATACTTGCGTTCGTTCTTATAGCTTACGTATGCAAAAAAACAAACAGAAAAGGCGTTGCGACGTATATGTTAACGGTCCTGTACTGCGGCGGCAGGAGTTTTTTCGAAACTCTGCGCTCCGACAGTATCTACGTCGCTTTCGTAAGAATATCGCAGGTCCTGGCGGCGCTGACGCTGATCGCGGCTTTCGTCGTGATGTGCGTAAAACTCGCTAAAAAGACCGGAGTCAAAGTAAAGCACCTGATCGCCTATACCGTTTTCACGGCGGCATTCGCGATCGCGTTCGTCTCGGAATTCTTCATGGGTTCCGAATCGAGATTCGGCAATACGCTCATAGTGTTCATCTGCTGTATCGTCCTGACGGTCACAGCGCTTTACGTCGGTTACGAGTATCTGCGCGCCGCAAAAACCGAAAAAAAGAAAAAAACCGCGACCGATAAATCTAAAAGAAGACGTAGGATTGCGGCAAGGTAAATACTGACAGAGAGATAAAAAATCAGGTTCCGGTATTGACAAATAAATCGGAATATGATAATTTATAGATATAAAATATTTTTAAGGCGGTCGAAATGAAAAACAGAGTAATAAAAGTGATTTGTCTGCTTATAACCGTTATGCTCCTTCTGCCGGCGGCGAGCTGTACCGGCAGCCCGGCAAATACCGATACTTCCGCGGAAATAACGGAAAAGCGGGCGGATACGACGGGAAAAACAGCGGCAACCGCAGAGGCGACGACTGAAGAAGCTCCGACCGGGAAGGTCACCGAAGCGGTGATTACCGAAGCGCCGGAAACCGAACCCCCTGCGACCGAGGCGCCGGCTGCTACCGAAAAGGTTACCGACCCCCCGACGACGGAGGCGCCGGCAACGACCGAGAAACCGGAAACTACGAAGGAGCCTGAGACTACGAAAGAGCCTGAGACCACGAGAGAACCCGTGACGACAAGGGAACCCGTTACGACGAAAGAACCGGTTACTACAAAAGAGCCGGTAACTACAGCCGCGCCTCCGGCGACGGACCCGCCTACCGAAGCGGCAGATAAAACGGAAGCGCCTGAAGTCATAGCCATGACGTCGCTTTCCGAAGACAGAGTACTCATTTACGGTTCGTGCGAAAAAGATTCCGTCATCAGAGTCTTCGGGACAAACATTGCGGAAGAAATAAACGACGCGAACAGCACGTACTTTTATATTGAAGTCAGCGGCAGCGGAACACGGCTTGCGAAGATAACGGCTACTGCGCCGGGTAAAGCCGAGAGCAACCCGGTCGCCTTCAACGTAACTTTCGGCGGCGAAGGTAAAGAGGTGTGGGGCGGCAGAAACTCAAGACTGTTCTATCGTCCGACGCTCGACTTCCTTCTCGGAAACGTAAGAGCGAACGACGACACTCTGCAAAACGTGAAGGGTTATCTCTTGAACGGCGTTCTGCCGAACGTGCAGAACGCGACGGGAAAAGATACTAAACTTATTTACGCGATAATCCCCGATCCCGCAACCTGTTATTATGACGAACAGAGAAGCTACGTCGCGAACAGCCTGACCGGGAGCGATCCGGTTTCACCGATGAGGCAGTTCGTTCAGACGATGAACGGAGCAAGCGACGATATATACGCCCTCGATCTTCTCACGGTACTGCGCCAGCATAAAGACGACAGGATCTATTTCACGACCGATACTCACTATACGGAATACGGCGCGTATTACGTATACCGTGAGATCATGAAAGTAGTCAAAAAATATCATCCTTCGTCAAGAGTAAGGACCGTGGAAGACGGCGATTACAGAATCGACTTTATAGACGTCAACGGCGGAGATATGTGCGGCATGGTGGGCATCAGCATGCGCGAAGTCGTACCGTTCTTTATAGCGAACTTTGAAGATACGGGATCTTACTATATATCCAAGCGTAACGACGGCATCAAATCAGCCGGCTTCGGCCCGGGCGGCTGGGAACGTTTCTCAACGCTCAACGATTCGAACAATCCGACGGCGTACGTGATCGGCGACTCTTACGGCTGCTACATACTGCCGTTTATAGGCGCCAACTTCTCTAAAGTCTGGACGAACGAAGGCGTGCTTTGGAATTACGGGATCGACTATTCTTTACTGGCTGAACAGAAACCGGATTACATAATCTTCGTCGTATGCGAGAGAAACGTACGCGGAGACCTCGGCCAGATACTGTCCATGACCTGATGCAAGGAGAAAACAATGAAGCGTTTTATAAGAATCATATCCGCGCTGATCGCGGCGCTGATGCTGATATCCGTATTTGCATGCGAGCCTGCCAGGCCCGTACCGGTCACCGATACGGCGGCCGCGTCGGAAACGGTCAAACAAACCGAGGCGCAGACCGAACCCGAAACCGAAACGCCGGAAACGGTGACGGACAAAGTTACCGAGACCGAAAAGATCACCGAACCGGCAACTACAGAGAAACTGACCGCGGCTCCCGATACCGAACCGCCCACGGAACCGCCTACCGAGGCGCCGACGACGGAACCCCCGACCGAACCTCCTACCGAACCTCCGACGACAGAACCTCCGACGGATCCGCCTACCGAGGCGCCGACGGAACCGCCGACGGAGCCGCCGACGACGGAGGAACCGCCGATCGACTACAGAACTACCGACAGTAAGTATTTCACGTTCACGGAACTTGACGACGGCACTTACGAAATAGCCGCGAAAGACATTAGAAAAATGCCTTACACCGTCGTTTTGCCTTCGACATACAACGGCATCCCCGTAACGCGTGTAGCGACCAACGGCTTTGCGTACTGCACGCCGATAAAGAATCTTATAATACCGGAAAACTACGTAATTCTGAGAAACTACTGTTTTTTCCACTGTACGAATCTTAAATACGTAGAGCTTACGGACGGATTGAATACTTTGGAATACGGAGTATTCGGCGGCTGCACAAAACTCCCCGAAATAATTCTGCCAGCAGGTATATCTTCTCTGTATCCGCTCATATTCAAAGAATGCACGGCGCTTAAAAGCGTTAAGTTCGACGATCCCGACGGCTGGATCGCCGGCGTGGACAAGATAGCGAGATCCGTGCTTTCTAATCCGACTTCGGCGGCTAAAGCGCTGAAGAACGAATACCTTGAGAGATCGCTCAAGAAAGAAACTGCAGCGGCGATCAAGAATATCAAGATGAAGACGATAAACGACGGTATAAACGGCAACGTTCTCGTGCTTTACTGCGAGACGGAAGAGTATGCGACCGTCACGGTCACAGATCTCGTTACCGGCAAAGTCCTTGTCAAAGAAAAAGCCCTCGGTCCGTATTTCTACGGCATGGTACTTCTGCCCGCAGGTCAGACCAAGCTTGTTTCCATAAAGGCTCAGGCGGACGGAAAACCCGTTTCAAAAACTCTTATCAGAAGACTTCAGCATACCGCCGACGTCGGCAACGGAGCTTTTATAGGTAAGAACAGCCACGTTTACCTAAATTATTACGATGCGTTTTACTGGGGCGGCGTCGCAGTTTCACAGGAACATATGAATAACGTGAGAGGCTACCTCAAAAACAGACTGCAGGCTGTCAGAGATCTTACCGGCAAAAACACGAAGATAATAATGGTGATATGCACCAACCCCGCCACCATATATCACAGCCTGCAATATCCGCGCGAGCAGGGAGGCAGAGGCGACTATTTCCTTAGCACGCCGTCTACCCAGTTTGCCGAATTTATGAAGGACGACGAGGATATATACGTTCTCGATCTGCGCGAGATACTTTCGCAGCATACAGACAGACTGCTGTTCATGCAGGCGGATTCACACTGGACTCAGATAGCGGCGTATTACGCATATTATCTTGCGATTCAGAAGATAAAAATCGATTTTCCCGCTCTGCCTACGTACGATCTCGACCGTGATTTCAATGTAACTCATAACACTTCCGGCGGAGATCTGCTCAACTTCATGGGCATGTCCGGAATGGGCGCCCGCGCTCTGAACGCGTCCGTTTCCCCGAAGCGCGACGATATGAAGGTAGGTCCCGACGCCCCGACCGCGTACATAATGGGCGACTCCTACTACTGGGCTATGTCGAATTATTACGACTATATGTTCAGCGAAGTATATCTCAATGAACCGGAGTCGAACCCGCCGCTGTACGACTATCATCTGAACAATCTCGCCGAGAGAAAACCCGATTATCTGTTATACGTATGGACGGAAAGAAACATCGGCGGCGACCTCGGTATCATGCTGCAGATGAACGAGATCAACTGATTTTACCTATCACCGCGCAATAACGCGGTGATACTTTTAACGGAGATATTATGAAAACTAAACTCATACAGATTCTTGCGGCTTCTCTGACTCTTTTGCTTCTGTTTTCCTGCACGCCCGCCGCACCTACCGAGACCGAAAGACAGGATACCGAAACTGCCGAGACCGAAAGACAGGATACCGAAACTGCCGCGGCCACGGCGCAGGAAGGAACGGAAAACGTTACCGAAACAATCACGGAATGCGTGACCGAGGCCGTTGACGACAAGGAGATCAGACTTCCCACCGATAAGGGAAAATATAAAGAAAAGACTTCGCTCGTTACGTCGGCGACTTTCAAAAGCGTCAGACAGCGTACGGATTCGGATGTAAGAGACGTAATAATCTACTGCGAGACCGAACCGAATGCGACGGTTTACGTATGCGACAAGCACAAAACCGTTTTGAGATGCGAAAGAGCGTACGGTCCCTGTTTTTACACCGCTTTGCCTCTTGCGGAGGATGAGACTTTGGGGATAAGTATCTACGCGCAGGCGGACGGCAAGGCGTTATCGAACGCGGTGAAAATGACGCTGAAGCATACAGACAGCGTGGGCGTGAACGTCTTCTGCGGAAAAGACAGCAAAATATATCTTAACTGGTATGACGATCATTACTACGGCAGGGTTGCGTCCTCCGACGATGATCTCGCCGTTGCGGAAATGATGATCAGAGAAAACGTCAGGCAGGCAAGAGAACTGACCGGCAAAAACACGAAGATCATTGTTCTGGTCGCCACCAACCCCGCGGTCATATATCACGACAGACAGTATGAAGAGCCTTTCGGCAGAGGCGACAGTCTTTCGGAGACGTCTTCAACGCTCATGGCTAAACGGCTTAAAGACGATCCCGACATATATTTTATAGACTGCCGTGAAGTACTTTTATCGCACAGAGACGAGGAGATATTCTACCAGACCGATTCGCACTGGACACATCTCGGCGCGTATTACTGTTATCTTGAGATGATGAATTACGTTCACAAAGATTTTCCGAACGCGCCGGTCGCTGAGCTGTTGAAGTACAATATTATACGCGATTACAGAATAAGCGATTTAATGACGGATAACTTTTTAAACGGTTACGGTATCGGTATGAGAGAATACACTTCGTATATCTATCAGACTCCCGTATCGCGAGTGATAAACAATTATTCGCCTTCGATATATTACGTCGGCGATTCGTATACGGGTGCGATAAACGGATTTTTCTATGACACGTTTTCGGCTTGCACCACAAACGAACTTTACAACTATACGTTCAAAAATCTGAAAAAACTTCAGCCTGATTATCTTGTATACGTTTTTACCGAACGTAATCTTGACAGTCAGTGCAGCATCGTCTGGGCGCAGACGACGGTGGAATAAATGAATATTAAAAAAGTATATAACGGTATTGACCGCACCGATACGCTTCCGCTCTTAAAAGAAGGCCGACTCGGACTTATCACGAACCATTCCGGCGTAACGAGGGAAATGAAACCTTCGTATGAACTTTTGTACGAAAAGTATCGGCTGACGGCTCTGTTTTCACCCGAGCACGGCATTTACGGAGCTGCTCAGGCGGGCGCGAAGGTCGACGAAGTCGAATATGAAAGCGTTACCGGCACACCGGTTTACAGCCTGTACGGCGGAAAGACCGCGCCCGATATGCAGATGCTTGAAAACGTCGACGTTCTGTGTTTCGATATACAGGACGTCGGCGCGAGATTCTACACGTATCTGTACACCATGACTCGCAGCATGAAAGCCGCGAAAGCTAAAGGAATACCTTTCGTTGTTTTTGACAGGATCAATCCGGTCGGGCTTGAGAGCGTTCAGGGTGAGATACTCGACGAAGCGAACGCTTCTTTTGTCGGCGAGTATTCAGTACCGCACAGATACGGGTTGACTATCGGCGAGTTTGCAAGGTATATAAATTCAGAAAAGAATATAAACGCTGAACTTTACGTGATACCGTGCCGCGGACTTGACAGAAGTACGTACTTCAGAGATACCGATTTGTGTTTCGTTGCTCCGTCGCCGAATATGTCGTCGCCGGAAACAGCGCTCGTATATACGGGAACTTGCATTTTCGAGGCGGTCAAAAACGTCAGCGAGGGCAGGGGAACGACTCAGCCGTTTGAGCTGATCGGCGCTCCGTATATCGACGAACGCGAACTGTGCGATTATATGAACGCATACGGCCTGCCCGGGGCTGTCGCAAGAAAAGTCAGATTCGTACCGACTTTTTCAAAATTTCAGGGTGAGCTTTGCCGCGGCATACAGATCCACGTTACCGACAGAGAAGCGTTTTCACCTTTCGAATACGGATATATACTTATATCTCATCTTCGCGAGCTGTACGATATACAGCTTACCGAGGCAGGCTCGAAACGTATTTTCGGCACGTCGCGTTTATACGAAAAAACGCCCCCCGATATACTGTTTCCGGATTGCCGCAGAAAGTGTGAAGAATTCAGAAAAAGCACCGAAAAATACAAACTGTATTAAAACAAAAAACTGCCGCGGATTTGCCGCGGCAGTTATGCGTTTTGTAATTATTTGAGTTCTGCGAAGTATTTGATCGTTCTGACCATCTGGCTGGTGTAGGAGTTTTCGTTGTCATACCACGAAACTACCTGTACCTGATAAGTGTCGTCGTCGATCTTGGTGACCATCGTCTGGTTGGCGTCGAACAGAGAACCGTAGGTCATACCTATAACGTCGCTCGAAACGAGTTTTTCGGTCGTGTAGCCGAAAGATTCGGAAGACTGAGCTTTCATCGCGGCGTTGATCGCTTCTTTCGTGACGTCTTTGCCTTTTACGACAGCCACGAGGATCGTGGTGGAACCGGTGACTACCGGAACTCTCTGAGCGGAACCGATGAGCTTGCCGTTGAGTTCGGGAATGACGAGACCGATAGCTTTTGCAGCGCCCGTGGAGTTCGGAACGATGTTGGCGGCGCCGGCGCGGGCTCTCTGAAGGTCGCCTTTTCTGTGCGGACCGTCGAGTATCATCTGGTCGCCCGTGTAAGCGTGAACGGTCGTCATGATGCCGGAAACGATCGGGAACGTATCGTTAAGGGCTTTCGCCATAGGAGCGAGGCAGTTGGTCGTGCAGGACGCAGCGGAGATGATGGTATCTTCGGGCGTAAGCACTTCGTTATTTACATTATAAACTATCGTAGGCAGATCGTTGCCGGCGGGAGCGGAAATAACGACTTTCTTCGCGCCTGCGTCGATGTGAGCCTGGGATTTCGCTTTGCTGGTATAGAAGCCCGTGCATTCGAGAACTACGTCGACTCTGAGCTTTTTCCAGGGCAGGTTAACAGCCTTGGGTTCTGCATATATCGTGATCTCTTTGCCGTCGACCGTGATGGAGCCGGGTTTTACGACGGTTTTGCCGTCTTCTGCGTATTCGGGTTCTTTGGAAGTAACGGTATGCTTGTTTTCGCCGATAACGCCGCAATAGCCTTTCTGCGCCGTATCATACTTGAGAAGCTGTGCAAGCATCGCAGGGCTCGTAAGGTCGTTGATCGCGACTATTGTGTAGCCCTTCGCGCCGAACATCTGACGGAACGCAAGACGTCCGATTCTGCCGAAACCGTTGATTGCAACTCTAACTGACATTTTTTTATCCTCCGGATATTTAAATTTTTCAATATATTATACCGCCGTACAGCGTTTTTTTCAATTACAATTTTGTTAATAAAATTGATTTTATTGATAAAATGAGGCTTATTTTATTTCATACGTTACTTTAGGCGACTTATCGCATTCAACGCTTACGGAAAGCGTTCTGCCTCCTCCTACGCTCAGACCTGATATAGAGATAGTATGACCGTATAATTGCGGCGGTATGTTCGGGCAGACGCTCACCTTGCCGTTCCATGCGTCGTAATCGACGCCGAACAAGAATTCTACGATGAGTTCTATATACTCGGAAGCGCTCCAGCCGTAACGCTCAACACCCTGACCTGCGCCGGTCGACGGATTTATGAATTCAGCGTAATTGCCGTTGAAAGTCATGACCGTTTGGTAAGCTATATGAGCAGCTTCTTCGTACAGACCGCAGTCGCGCAGTCCGTTTGCGATTATTTCGTTTCTAAACGTCCAGATATTTCCGCTCCAGCTCGTCCAACCCTTATAAACTCCGACGGTCTCGCAGAATTCGGGACTGTCGTAAGGCGCGGTTGTTATACCGTACTTGTTGTAATAACCGTATTTCGAATTATCCTTCATGACCTTGAGCAGAGCGGGGATACGGTCGGAGGGAACGATCCTGCGGTTGAAGGTATCAAAAGCGGAATTATAAGGACGGTTTTTAAGCAAAGTTCCGGTTTTCACGTTTCTCGTATAATAAAATCCGTCTGTTTCGTCATACAGATATCTGTTGATTATCCCGCGCTGTTCATAAAATATCTTTTTGAACTTCAACGTGTCATCGGGCAGATCGAGATAAGAAGCGAATTCAGCGAGTATATCGGCTCCGACACAGACCTGAACGTTCAGATCGACCGGCGCAAAAGTCAACTGCTCGGTATAGTCCGACGGATCGCTTTCTTCCATTATACCGCATACAAGGCCTGTTTTACGGTCGCGTTTTATATCGGATAACCACCAGTAAAGATAGCGGCAGAGCATACCGTATATCGCAGAAACGTATTTTTTATCAGCTGTTCTTTTACAAATCCTGTACGCGGCGCCGAAAATAACGGGTATCGCACTGAGCTCTTCGTCGAGATCGCCGACGCGGTCGTTGCCCCAAAGCGGTATCCTGCCGTTTTCTTTCTGAACAAGTGTGAAATTGAATAATGCGTCTTCTGCGAATTTCTGATCGAGCCAGCAGTAACCGTTCAGAGTGAGCGAGCTGTCGCGTTCCCACCAGCAGTTGCCGTATTGGCCGCCCGGTCCCATGAAAGGGTTGACGAACCCGTGAGACGGGACGGCTTTGCATTCTTCAAGCACGGCGAAAGCTTCGTCGAACTGTTCTTGAGATATACCGGGAAAACTGATTTTGATCATATCACTTGCCTCTTATTTTTCGGAACAGTCGTTTATAAGACATCCGGAGAGTATTATTTCCCGTTCTTTGACTGAAAGATTGCGCATATAAAGCGTAATGATTTTCGTTTTGCCGCCGCTTATCAGCGCGGCGTCGACCGATTCCGCACCGTTCTTGATCGCTTCGCGAATGCCGCGAACGTATATGTGATCTCCGACAGAAAAGGCGGATGGATCGTCGCAGGTAAAAGGTATCATGCCCCAGTTTATGAGGTTGCTTCTGTAACGCTTGGTCGCGTATTCAGCGCAGATATTAGCGGCGCCGCCGAGGACTCTCTGGCATGAAGCGGCCTGCTCGCGCGCCGAGCCGTCGCCGGGTTTGACGGATACGACGACAGAACCTATTTGAGTTCTCGCCGGATCGGGGTTGAAACCGAGCGCGCCTGTTACGAAAGACAATTCGCCGCGGAAAGGATCTTTGCCCGTCCGTCGCTCGTCTTCAAGCGCTTTAACGTCTTTTGCCCGCTTGACGTAATCGGGGCATTTGCGGCTGAGAGCGAATTCGGAAAGTTTATACGGATTGGATCTGTAAGAAGACGTCTCTCCCGACGGAATCAGTTCGTCAGTCGTCGTGACAGGATCCGAAATACACGCGGCGGCGCATAAAAGCATATCGTCGGCAAGCGGCGGTATTTCGGGCCAGTCTGCGATACCCGGACCGTAAACGAGAGAAGCGGACGGATCCGGCTTTCCGAGCCCGTCGTAAACGCTTCTTTCATAAGGAGACGGGTCGAATTCATAACCGTATGCTCTGTATTCCGTATCAAGCTCGGAAGCGGGAGTAAGGATCCCTCCGTTGACCGCCGTTGCGGCAATACTTCTCGCGTCCATGAGCGCGACCGCGGCGGATTGCCCGCCGTTCGGCTTGCTGCCTTCGCGGTTGGGGAAATTTCTCGTCGTATGACGTATCGAAAGCGATGAATTCGACGGCGTATCGCACGCGCCGAAGCAAGGCCCGCAGAACGCGGTCCTTACGGTCGCGCCTGCTGAGATGAGTCTCGCTGTGACGCCGTTTTTGATCAGCTGCAGCGCTTCGGGTTGGCTTGCGGGGTATACGGAGAGCGAAAAACCGCCGACGCCTTTGTCACCGAGTATATCGGCGGCCGCGCATACGTTATCGAAAATACCTCCCGCGCATCCCGCGATCACACCCTGATCGACGGTCACGGCGCCGTTTCTGACTTTATCCGTCAGGCGCAGACCGCTCATGCCGAGATTTTCTTCTGCGTATTTTTCAACGCTGTTCAGGATATCGCGGGCGTTTTTGATAAATTCTTTGACAGTATAAACGTTCGACGGGTGAAACGGCAGAGCGATCATAGGTTCTATCTTCGACATGTTGACTTCGATCAGCGCGTCGTAATATGCGCCGTCTTCGACCGACAGCTTTTTGTAATCGTTTTTTCTGCCGTGTTTATTCAAATATTCTTCTGTTTTTCCGTCAGTTTCCCACACAGAAGAAAGACACGCCGTCTCGGTCGTCATAACGTCAACACCGTTACGGTATTCGACGGACAGAGAAGAAATACCGTCGCCGCAGAATTCGAGTATCGCGTTTTTGACTATACCGGAATCGAAAACCGCGCCTATCAAGGCAAGGGCAACGTCGTGAGGACCTACGTACGGAGCGGGTCTGCCTGTCAGACGAACGCAGACAACGCGCGGAGGATTGATCTCGTAAGATATACCGAGAAGCTGTTTTGCAAGCTCCGGACCGCCTTCACCGATACCGAGAGTACCGAGCGCGCCGTAACGCGTGTGTGAATCGGAACCGAGGATCATTTTGCCGCATCCGGCGAACCGTTCACGCATAAATGAGTGTATAACGGCTTCGTGAGCGGGTACGAAAATACCGCCGTATTTTTTACAAGCGGAAAGGCCGAAACGGTGGTCGTCTTCGTTTATCGTGCCGCCCACTGCACAAAGAGAGTTGTGGCAATTCGTAAGAACGTACGGTATGGGGAAGCGTTCAAGCCTGCCCGTGGCGCGCGCGGTCTGTATTATCCCGACGTAGGTAATATCGTGTGAAGCCATAGCGTCAAAACGGAGATGAAACTTACCGTCCGGTTCTGACAAGCCGTGCTCCGACATGATCTTATATGCAAGAGTTTTAATGCGGTTTGAAGTGTTTTCGGACGGCACGAATCTGCCGTTACTGTATATTACGCCTCTGTTTGTTATTTTTATCATTTCGGATCCCTCCGGTTTCAGAATTTATTGATAAGAGATTCACTTTTGTAAACGGAGCCGGAATAAGGCAAAACGTCAACGGTCAGCGAACAGTCGCATCCGTCGCATGGCGAGTTTTTGGCTCTGATCGGCAGAGAAAGACCGCCGCTGCCGCCGTAAGAAGGCGACGTTGTCGAGAAAACTTCGGAATAAAACCCGGGTTTGGGTACGCCTATGATCCGGTTTACGGACGCTTCCCGCGTAAAATTGAATACGCAGACGACAAATCCGGAAGAGCAGTATCTGACGAACGCCGTAAGGTTTTTTTCGTTTTTAAGCAGTTTGAACCCGTTCCATCCCGAATCTGATCCCCAAAGTTCCTGCGAATTGAGATAAAAGTAATTCAGATCCGAAGAAAAAACGAGCGCTTTTGAATTAAGGTCGGACGAGGCGTTGTACCAGTTCACGAGAGCAGACGTTTTTCTGCCGTCAAAATCAGCGTATTCACAACCGGAATAAACGGATCTTTTGCCCGGTATACAGGTGGTGAAAAGCAGGTAAGCGCGGTAAAACGATATCTTGTCAGACAAAGAAGAGAATCTCTCTTTGAGTACGCGGTCGGTCGGACGGATCGGAATAATGTAATTCTCGTCGAATCTCGAAGCGAGCATCGATACCTGTCCGGGACCCGGCGCCGAAAGGGTTGACGTATCGCCGGTCCTCGCCTTGTCTATAACGTAGTCGAAGCCCATACCGCCCGAAAAGAGAGGTTTCGTTATGGCGGATCTTACCGGTCCCGGCTCGCATATAAGTAATACGTCGGGATATTTTTCGTAAAGGACCCGTGTGATCTTCTTCAGAAGAGTCGAAACGCTCTTCGATCTGTGACCGTCGTCAGACATCGAATATCTTGAAAGATCAAGACAGATCCCATCCGCGCGGTATTCGGCGGCGAGCATCACGATACCGGATATCAGAAAAGACACGACTTCATTTTTATCGATATCAAAAGTACGGTATTCGCCGTTTTCTTTTCGATCGTAAATCGCTCCGCCGTCGAATTCGTTCAGTCCTGATTCGCTTTCTTCAAAGCCGAGCAGCGGCACGTCGAAGATCACTCCGACTGAATATCTGTGCATTTTTAAAACGAACGACGTCAGATCTTCCGGTGTGCCGAAACGGCTGTCGACGGAAAATCTGCCCGCGGTGATCTTTCCCTGACCGTCGCATCGTGTAAAAACAGGCATTTTTACGTGAGTAAAACCCATTTTCTTCATATAAGGGGCGATCATATCCGCAAGAGCAGCGTAAGTCATAAACGAGCCGCCGCGGTTGCGGTAAAACGTGCCTGGGTCGAATTCGTATATATTGAGCGCCGAGTTCACACTCTTGAATCTGCCTCTCGAAGCGAGCCATACCGCGTCGTCACTGTCCGAAGCGGGAGGCTCGTAAAGATATGAAGCGCCGTCGTCGGCGCATTCGCCGTACAAGGCGAACGGATCGGCTTTGACTGTTATCTTGCTTTTATTGAAAATGAGATATTTATATCTTATCTTGTCCCCGTTTGAAAAATCGAGCGGAACTGAGGCTTGCCATATGCCTTCGTCGTGCGTCTTTTTCATCATACAGGTTTCTTCCCAGTTGTTGAAATCGCCGACGACGAAGACGCTGTCGGCGTTCGGAGCCCATACGCGGAAGACCGTGTATACCGAGCCGTCGTCGTCTTTGCGCTTGTGAGCGCCGAAATAATTATACAGATTATAATGATTTCCGTGGCTGAAAAGATAATGGTTTGTCGCTTTGTTTTTTGCCATGTTTATATTCCCGATAATATTTTTTTCATTATACACCATGATAAAGAAAAAAGCAATACTTTTTTGATTTTTTTGAACCGATCGGGATGTTTAGTAACAATTTGGATATTGAAATATCAAACTATTTAATGTATATTAAAAGCAGCCGATCAAGAAAAGAGAAAATTATATGATTAAAATAGCTCCTTCTATCCTCTCAGCTGATTTTTCAAAGCTTGGAGAAGATATACTGAAAACCAAAGATGCAGGCGCGGAATACCTGCATATAGACGTTATGGACGGGGTATTCGTACCGAACATTTCGTTCGGAGCGCCTGTGTATAAATGTATCAGAAAACTGACTGATCAGTTTTTTGACGTTCATCTGATGATCGTAGATCCTATCAGATATATTGACGCTTTTGCAAAAGCCGGCGCTGACGGAATCACGATACACCACGAAGCGTGTTCCGACCAGATCGAAACGCTCGAATATATAAGAAGCAAAGGCTGCAGACCCGCGATCTCCATAAAGCCCAAGACCGATCCGTATGTACTTGAAGGGTATCTGCCGTACGTCGATATGATACTGATAATGTCGGTAGAACCGGGGTTCGGAGGGCAGTCGTTCATACCGTCGGCGATCGACAGCACACGCGTCGCCGCTGAACTCGTAAAAGCGAGCGGGCGTGATATAGATATTGAAGTCGACGGAGGCCTGAGCGCGGCAAATGTCGGTCTCGTAACGTCAGTCGGCGCGAACGTGATCGTTGCCGGTTCGGCGATTTTCGGCGCGCAGAATATAAGCGCGGCGGTGAAAGAGATACGGGATAACGGCGAAAACGAATACCGCAGACTGCTCAAATAAATCTCAAACTTAACGGAGGCTGTTATGAAAAAGGGATATCTGTTTTTGATATTGATTTTCTGCGCGGCCTTTCTGTCGTATTACCGTGCTTACGCAGTCATACAGACGTCGCCGAAACAAGAACATATAGAACTGACCGTCGAGAAGACGTCGGTCCCTCCGGTTGTAGACGGGATCCTCGCTGAAGACGAATACATAAAACTTGATATCAGCGATGATATGCTTTCATACGTAGTCGCGTCCGAAACGGACTGGGCGCGTATAAAAAAGACCGGGTTTGAAGCGTACGCGGCGGTATACGACGGCAGATTTTTTGTAGCGGTCGAATACAGGCTTGATCCGGAATACAGAAAGACCGAATGCGAGGCAAAAAACATGTGGGCGCAGTCTTGCCTGCTAATGTCTTTTGCCGGTAAAGGCGCATCCGGCAGATGCGCGCTTGAACTCGGTATAAGAGAAGACGGCTGTTATATATGGCGTCTGGCGGACGGAGGAAAAGCACCTGATACGGAACAGAGCGTAAGATATGATAACGGCGTCTATACTTATGAGTTCTCTCTCGACATCGCTTCGTTTTGTGAAGAAGAAGACGGGTTCCTGTTTTGCTTCAGCATCTCCGCGGGTGATTTTTACAATAACGGAAGATACGCATATATCCAGTTAGGTAAAGGTATTTCCGGGTTTTCGTCGTCTGAAAACGCAGACGCCGGAAAAGACGCGGCTCTGTTTCCCGAGATAAAAATAACGGAGCGGATCGAAGAGACCGCTATCGAAACGGAGATCGTGCCAGAGACAGAAAACGAGATCCCTCCTTCCGGAGACGACGGTTTGATCTTCATAACCGCGGCAGCGGCGGCGATATGCGCTGCGCTTGCCGTCTTGAGTGTAAAATACGGAAAAAATCTTTATAATTGATTGTTGATTATTATTGACAAAAGCGCCGTTTGGTGTTATAATACTAAAAATGCCATGATGAAGACAGTAGTTTTGCATCTGTGAAGATCAGCGAGCCGGGTACGGTGTGAGCCGGCGCTTCGCCGCAAAACGAATATCACTTCGGAGCAGCGCACCGAAAGGGTCACCGAGTAGACTGCGACGTAAGCTTCACGTCAGAAGCGGGCATATGTCGGTATGTTATCTTATAATGTATAACTATGCTCTCGATATGGGAGCATTTATTTTTGTAAAGGATCGGAGTAAACTATGTACAAGAAAGTCGATACCTCTCTCGATTTCGTCTCGCGTGAAAAAGAGATAAAAGAATTCTGGGAGAAAAACAGAATATTCGAAAAGAGTATGGAGATCCGCGACGGAGCTCCGGATTATACGTTCTACGACGGACCGCCTACGGCTAACGGCAAGCCGCACATCGGTCACGTGCTCACGAGAGTTATAAAAGATATGATCCCGCGTTACAGAACGATGAAGGGTTACCACGTCCTTCGTAAAGCGGGCTGGGATACGCACGGTCTGCCTGTCGAGATTGAAGTCGAAAAAATACTCGGTCTGAACGGAAAAGATCAGATAGAACAGTACGGTCTCGAACCGTTCATCAAAAAATGCAAGGAATCCGTGTGGAAATACAAAGGTATGTGGGAGGATTTCTCCGGCACGGTAGGATACTGGGTCGATATGGATCACCCTTATATCACCTACGAAGACGATTATATCGAATCCGAATGGTGGGCGCTTAAAGAGATATGGAACAAGGGGCTTTTGTATAAAGGCTTCAAGATCGTCCCGTACTGCCCGCGCTGCGGCACGCCGCTTTCGTCAGCCGAGGTATCTCAAGGATATAAGACCGTAAAAGAAAGATCCGCGGTAGTCAGATTCAAATGCAAGGACGAAGACGCTTACTATCTTGTTTGGACGACCACGCCTTGGACGCTGCCGTCAAACGTAGCGATCTGCGTAAACCCCGACGATACTTATGTTAAAGTCAAATGCACGGACGGTCATACCTATTATATGGCTGAACCGCTGCTCGACGCAGTGCTTGGCAAACTGTCTGAAAACGGCGAAAAGGCGTACGAGATAATCGAAAAATTCAAGGGCAAAGACCTTGAATATAAAGAATACGAACCGCTTTTCGACTGCTCGAAAAAAGTCGCGGACAAACAGGGCAAAAAAGGCTTTTACGTCACCTGTGACGGCTACGTCACGATGTCGGACGGTACCGGTATCGTCCATATTGCTCCGGCGTTCGGCGAAGACGACGCAAACGTCGGCAGAAACTACGATCTGCCGTTCGTTCAGCTCGTAAACGGCAAAGGCGAAATGGTCGAAGGCGCGCCCGGTGAAGGCCTGTTCGTAAAGAAAGCCGATCCGGAGATACTCAAACTGCTCAAAGAAGAGGGCAAGCTTTTTGACGCGCCCAAATTCGAACACGAATATCCGCACTGCTGGCGCTGCGACACTCCGCTGATATATTACGCACGCGAATCGTGGTATATCAAGGAGACCGCCGTCAGAGACGATCTTTTGAAAAACAACGATACCGTAAACTGGATCCCCGAGTCGATAGGCAAGGGCCGTTTCGGCAACTGGCTCGAGAACATTCAGGACTGGGCGATATCGAGAAACAGATACTGGGGCACGCCGCTCAATATATGGGAATGCGAATGCGGTCATCAGGAGTGTATCGGCTCGCGCGCCGAGCTTGCCGAAAAGACGGGCGATCCTGAAACGGCGAAAGTTGAGCTCCACCGTCCGTATATCGACGCGGTGACGTTCAAATGCCCGATATGCGGCAAAGAAATGCACAGAGTGCCGGAGGTCATAGACTGCTGGTTCGACTCCGGCGCGATGCCTTTCGCGCAGTGGCATTATCCTTTTGAAAACAAAGAACTGTTCGAGACGCAGTTCCCGGCTGATTTCATATCCGAAGCTATAGACCAGACGCGCGGCTGGTTCCATTCGCTTATGGCTGAATCAACGCTTCTGTTCAACAAGAGTCCGTATAAGAACGTCATCGTTCTCGGTCACGTTCAGGACGAAAACGGTCAGAAGATGTCCAAATCAAAGGGCAACGCCGTCGATCCGTTCGAGGCTCTCGACGCGCACGGAGCCGACGCGATACGCTGGTATTTCTATTCCAACAGCGCCCCGTGGCTGCCGAACAGATTCAGCAAAAACGCCGTCGTCGAAGGTCAGCGCAAATTTATGGGAACGCTTTGGAACACCTACGGATTTTTCGTACTGTATGCGAATATCGACGAATTCGACGCGTCGAAATATCGCCTTGAATACGATAAACTTCAAGTTATAGACAAATGGGTGCTTTCAAAGCTCAATACGCTGGTGAAGACGGTAGACGGTCACCTCGAAAACTACCGCATAACAGAAACCGCAAGAGCGATGGAAAAATTCGTGGACGAGCTTTCCAACTGGTACGTACGCCGCTGCCGCGAACGCTTCTGGGCTAAGGATATGACCGACGACAAAATCGCCGCTTATATGACGCTTTATACCTGTCTCGTAACGTTTGCCGAAATATCGGCGCCGCTGATTCCGTTCATGGCTGAACAGATATATCAGAATCTTGTAAAGAGCGTCGACGCGTCCGCTCCCGAATCGGTACACCTCTGCGATTTTCCGAAGGCGGACGAAAAACTCATCGACCCCGAGCTTGAAAAGACGATGGACGAGGCGGTCAATATCGTTTCGCTCGGCCGCGCCTGCAGAAACGCCGCCGTTATAAAGAACCGTCAGCCGCTTTCAAGAATGTTCATCAGCGCGCCGACAAAGCTCAACGAGTTCTATATTGACATAATAAAGGACGAGCTGAACGTAAAACAGGCGGAGTTTACCGACGATCTGCGCGCGTTCACGACTTATTCGCTCAAGCCTCAGCTCAAAACGCTCGGCAGAAAACTCGGTAAGAATATTAACGCTTTCCGCGAATACCTGCAGACGATCGACGGCAACGCAGCGATGGATGAGATCAAAGCGACCGGCGGGCTCAAAGTGACGCTTAACGGCGAAGAGATGTTCATAGAAGAAGCCGATCTGCTTATCGAAGCGGCTAAGGTCGAAGGCTACGAATCCGTTTCGGATTTCGGCGTTACGGTAGTGCTCGATACGACTCTTACCGAAGAGCTGATAGAAGAAGGTTTCGTTCGTGAGATCATATCGAAGATCCAGACCATGAGAAAAGAAGCCGGGTTTGAAGTTATGGACAGAATTAACGTTACCTTATCCGTATCCGACGCGCTCTGCGGTTACGTAACGCGAAATACCGAACAGATCTGTGACGAAACTCTCGCTGATTCGGTGGAACGCAAAGAACCGTCAGGCTACGTGAAAGAATGGAACATCAACGGTGAAAACGCCGTATTCGGCGTTGTGAAAGTCGGAGGATAAAATGGGCAGACTGATGGGCGCTTATGATATCGATGAAGATCACGATATCCCCGAACTGAATAAATGCCCCGACTGTCAGTCGTATTTCGAAGGTGAAAACTGTCCGATCTGCGGCAAACCCTGCCCCGAGAATATGAAAGCGGGCAACAGGCCTGCAGTCAAGGCGAAGAAAAAGAAGAGAAAAAGCGGCGATACGGGAAGAGTGACTTTCATCAGCTGGTATCACTCCTGGTGGTTCATAATACTTATGATGATCATATTCCCGGTCGTCGGAATAATCCTTCTTATAACGAGTCCGCACGGCAAAGGAACCAAAGCGCTTCTTGTCGTCGCTCTTATCGTGATACTCCTGTTCAGATACGGCGGTACTTTGTATTACTATTTCAATTATATCTTCGAAAAACCCCCTGTTTACGTCAATACAGACATATCCGAAGCAGAATACAGAAGCAAATGTGAAAAAGCAGATCCGGAGACGCTTTTCAGATCTGCGGACGAGTACAAGGATAAATACGTCTGCGTGACGCTAACCGTCACCGGAAGAGACACTTCGTTCAATGACGAGTATTATCCGACGTATTATATCTGTCAGCCTGCCGACAACGGCAACGTCACGTTTCTTGTAAGGAACTGCCTCGTTATGACGAAAAACTATATCGTCGGCGACACCGTTACGATATACGGAGAGTTCAAAGGCAATCAGACAGTATGGTCGGAAAAGTCATCATACGATTTTCCGTGTATCTATATGGCGTACGCCGATATTGAGAAAGAACAATGAATGCTTTAACGATTATCGGGCAGGTCGTCGGTTTTGTCGCTGCGGCGCTGATGATACTGTCGTTCCAGTTCAAAGAAAACAAAAAACTGTTCATATGCCAGGTGCTGTCCACATCGCTGTTTTCGCTTCATTATCTGCTTCTTGCGCTCGGCGGCAACACGAACGCGTTCTCGGGTATGGCGCAGAACGTAGGCGGTCTGCTTATAAGGATAGTAATGCTTTTGCAGCAGAAGTACAAATGGGCAAAAAGTCCGGTCACGATGTCGGTATTATGCACTTACTGCGCCGTTATGGCTGCTCTGACGTATACAGGCAATCCGATCGCTTTATTGCCTACGGTCGGGAATATCGTGCTTATCGGCGCGATGTGGACGAACGATCCCGATAAGATACGCATCGGTCAGTTTGCCGTCACAACGCCCTGCTGGCTTACTTATAATTTTATCGCGTGGTCGATATCGGGTATCATAACCGAATCGTTCAATCTCGTTTCGATAGGCATTTACTATATCAGACAGGCTATAAAAAAGAAAAATGAAAAGAAGGTTGAAGAAAATGCAGAACCGTAAGATTACAGTTATCGGAAGCTACAATACCGACCTTACAGTAACGACGCCGCATCTGCCGGCTAACGGTGAATCGGTGCTCGGAACGTCGCTCGAATACAATCCCGGCGGTAAAGGTTCTAATCAGGCGGTCGCCGCGCACAAAGCGGGTGCCGACGTAACGCTGCTTGCAAAACTCGGCCGCGACAGTATGTCGAAGACGGGGCTTGATCTTTACGGTAAGATCGGACTCGACACGTCTCATATCGTATTCGACGAAAAAAACAATACCGGTGCGGCACTTATCGAGGTAGACGGGCAGAGCGGAGAAAACCGCATCATCGTTATACCCGGCTCGAATATGAATATTACAAAAGAAGACGTCGGATCCGTCGCGGAATGCATCAAAGATTCGGATATTCTTCTTATACAGCTTGAGATAAACGCGGACGCAATAAGAGAAGCCGTAAGGATCGCAAAAGAAAACGGTACGTCGGTCGTACTTAATCCGGCGCCTTATTCGGATCTTGCAAAAGAGCTGATAAAAGACGTCGATTTCATAACTCCGAATGAAACCGAAGCTTCGTTCATAACGGGTATAAACGTGAACGGTGCGAAAGACGCTCCCGCCGCCGCCGGCAAAATGCTCGAAATGGGTGCGAAAAATGTGATAATAACTCTCGGTTCGCAGGGTTCGTATTATAAAGGCGAATACGGAGAAATAATATTGCCGACGAGAAAAGTCAGACGCGTGGATACGACCGGAGCGGGCGACGCTTATAACGGAGCGTTCTGCTGCGCTCTGTCCGAAGGCAAAAGCGTTTACGACGCAATGCGTTTCGCCGACGCGTTCGCTTCGATCTCGGTCACGAGAAAAGGCGCGGCGTCATCGATGCCGACGCGTGAAGAAGCCGAAACGTTTATGAATTCATAACGGGGTATAATAATGAAAACACTGCTCGCAATAGACGGCAACAGTATTCTGAACCGCGCATATTTCGGTATGAGACCGCTCACGACCAAAAGCGGCCTTTTTACCCACGCGGTCTTCGGTATGATAAATATAATCGACTCGCAGATAAAAGCCGTGTCTCCCGATATGATCGCCGCGGCGTTCGACTTGAAAGCCCCTACTTTCCGTCATAAAATGTACGACGGATATAAGGCAACGCGCAAAGGTATGGATCCCGAGCTTGCGATGCAGCTGCCTTATGCAAAAAAGGTACTCGACGCGATGGGCGTCACGGTCATCGAAAGAGAAGGCTATGAAGCCGACGACATCCTCGGCACGCTTGCCGCGATGGCAAACGAAGAACTGCGCGTATACGTTCTTACCGGCGACCGTGATTCGCTTCAGCTGATCACGCCTTATGCTACTGTTTTGCTCGCGTCGACCGGCGAGACAGTTGTATATGACAGAGATAAGTTTTTCGAAAAATACGGTATCGAACCGTCGGAATTCGTAGATGAAAAGGCTCTTATGGGAGACAGCTCCGACAACATCCCCGGTGTTAAAGGCATAGGTCCCAAGACGGCGGGCGATCTTATCGCGAAATACAAAAACATCGACGCGCTCTACGAAGATATCGAAAATGCGCCGGTAGGCAAATCGGCGAAGCAGAAACTCGTCGACGGCAAAAAAGACGCATATCTTTCGCGTGAACTTGCAAGGATATATAAAGAAGTGCCGCTCGGCGTTACACTCAAAGAGATCGAAAGCAAAGAGCGTGACGGAAAAACTCTCTACGATCTTTTTACCGAACTTGAATTCTTCGCGTTCATAAAAAGGTATTCGCTTACCGAAAGTGAAGCGGAAGAGCGCGTTGCGGCTTTTGAAAAGACGGATTCGCTGCCTGACTGTAAAGACAAAACGTTTTCTTTGTATTTCGGCGACCGTATTTATCTGTACGACGGTGTAAACGGTTACGCTTACAGCGGAGAATGTGACGGAGATTTCTTTGTGCAGAACCGTTTCATACTTTCCGACAGTAAATCTGCTTTTTATAAAAACGAGAAGATCAACGCCGTTTTCGATACTTCCGTAGCGGCATACCTGATAAACTCTTCAGACGGCGATTATTCACCGGAAAAGCTTGCAAAAAGATATCTGTCAAGCTCGGGCGAAGCCGCGGAAGAAGAGACCGACCGTACGGTATGCAACGCATACACCGTAATATGCCGCGACATATTTAATTTACAAAAGATTTTGGCGCAAAGGATTGAAGAAGAGGGCGTATCGCAGTTATACTACGGTACGGAGCTGCCGCTTTGCCGCGTTCTTTACGAAATGGAAAAGACAGGCTTTACGGTCGATACCGACGGGCTGACCGCTTTCGGCGATGAGTTGAACAGAACGCTTGAAGCGATAAAGACAAGAGTATTCATGATGTGCGGCGAAGAGTTCAATATCAATTCGCCCAAACAGCTCGGTCACGTGCTTTTCGAAGTTTTGAAACTTCCATCGCAGAAAAAGACGAAGACGGGTTATTCGACAAACGCCGAAGTACTTGAAAAGCTTCGGCCTTACTCTCCGGTCATTGACGAAATACTGGAATACAGAGCAATATCGAAACTTATCGGCACCTACGTTGACGGAATGATCAAAGTCTGCGACGAAAAAGGCGTTATTCATACGAGTTTCAATCAGACCGTGACGGCTACCGGCAGGCTTTCTTCTACGGAGCCGAATCTTCAGAATATACCCATCCGTACCGAGACGGGCAGACAGCTCAGAAGGTTTTTCATTGCCGGTTCGGCTGACAGAACGCTCGTGGACGCCGACTATTCACAGATCGAACTGAGGATACTGGCGGCGATATCGGGCGACCAAACGATGATAAACGCGTTTGCAAACGGAACGGATATCCACACGCTGACCGCTTCTCAGGTTTTCGGCGTACCGGTCGAAGATGTTACGAAAGAGATGAGAAAACGCGCCAAAGCCGTTAATTTCGGCATCGTCTACGGCATCGGCGCTTATTCGCTCTCTCAGGATATAGGCGTAAGCGTAAAAGCGGCGGGGCAGTATATAGACAGCTATCTGAGCAAATATCCCGCCGTCAACGAATATCTTGAGAATATCAAAAAGCAGGCGAAGCGCGACGGATACGTCAAAACTCTTTTCGGACGCAGAAGATATATCCCCGAGCTTTTCTCGGCAAAAAAGCCGGAGCAGGCTTTCGGAGAACGCGTCGCCATGAACAGCCCGATACAGGGTACGGCGGCCGATATTATAAAAATTGCGATGGTAAACACGAACAGAGCTCTTAAAGAGAGCGGTCTGCCCGCAAAACTGATCCTTCAGGTACACGATGAACTGATCGTCGAGACGGATAAAAGCTGTGTCGACGAGGTAAAGGCTCTTCTCGTATCTGAAATGGAAAACGCGGTAAAGCTGAACGTCAGACTGAGCGTTGAAGCGACGGACGGAGAAACCTGGTATAAATGCAAATAAAGGAGAGATTATGAGAGTTATAAAAACAGCGGCGATACTGCTTTTGACGGTATTCGCGGTCTGCTCGTTTTGCAGCTGCAGCCGGATCATGGGACTGCTCCCTAAAGAAGATCCCGACAGAACTGTTTCGTATACGAATGAAGACTATCATTTCACCCTTACACACCCGGCGTATTTCAGCAAGACGGAGATAAAAGAGTCTGAGGAGAACGGTGACGAGATAAATATCAAACTGATCGCGTCCGACGATGATCTTATAGATATAGATATCAGGTATAAAAACGAAAACGGCGAAAGCTCACCGTCTTTATACGGATATATCACGCGAAACGGTTTTGACAAAGACAGGATAATCCCGCTGACGACGAACAGTTTTGCATACGACGATAGAGAAGGCGAAGCGGCGGCGTATTTCATTTACGCCGCTACGAAGAGAATGATTTACGTTATCTCTTACTCGCACAAAGAAAACAACGAGAAAGAACAGCTCGTCATAGATTCGCTTAATTTTTCGTTCGATTCATACGCGAACCTTCCGAAAAACAACGCATTTCTTTCTGATCAGATAAAATTCGCGGGCAATCTGTTCAAACTGCGTTTTCTTGCGGAATCTGAAGCCGGATTCGACGTTGAACCCTACCGCAACGAAGACGGCACGGCAAATTATATGTTCTGCCGTATGATCACGGTTTCGTCGAGATACTGTAAAGCCGTGTTCAACGTTCCGATGGCGCAGCGTTATCAATATCTCGAATACGATAAGATAGATATTGAGGCTGATGCGGAGACTGTCATAAGTGAAATATGCCCCGGCTTTGAAGATATAGTTTATGGCGAATCAGACGACCGTACCAACGGAACGATCATATACAAGATCATAACGTTTTACTGTAAATACAACGGAAAGACCGCCGTAGGCTCGCTGACGGTAGGTTTTAACGGACTTTCATATTTTGAATACGTCAGCGTGATATGCGAAGACGCGACTGACGCTGAGTTAAGAAATTATACTGATATGATAGCTTCTTTCTGCATTTAGGTTGACATTTTTGTGAAATAATAACAAAAAAACAATTATAAAATACATAATTTACTGCGAAATGCCGCTTTCGTCATAAAAAATACGAGAATCGGTATTGACAATTTATAAAAACGAATGTATAATAATAAAAAACCTGCAAAACAGCGGGAATATTAAATGGAGGAAATTATGAAAAAAATTATCTCAGCGGTCATAGCTGTCGTAATGATTGCGGCTATGGTCACAACGTCGGCTTTTGCGGCTGATGCGGACAACTATGTTTCTCCCGGTAATATTATAGTTCCGTATATCGCAGAATCCAACATTACGATCGACGGTACTCTTGAACAGGGCGAATGGTCCGAAACGAACAAGATACTGCTCAACGAGACAAACCTCGTACCGTGGGTAGGCGAATATGAAGGTCCGATAGAATTCTTCTATTCCTGGACTGACAACGGCCTTCTCATAGCTGCGAAAGTATCCGATCCGTACGTAACGTTCAACAGCGTAGGCGCCGGTGCAAACAACTCGAGATTCCAGCTCGCATTCGACCCCGCAGGTATAATCAAAGAAGATTACAACGGTCTGTTCTTCTCGTTCTGCCTTGACGATCCGGAAGAAAGCTCGAACGTAAATGCTTACAAGCATAACTGGGAATCTTCTGCAGACGCCTGCACGTACATCGATCCTGAAGAAGAAGAGCATTTCAACGGCAAATATTCTCTTAATAAAGATGACGAAGGCAATCTGCTCGGCTTCAATATGGAAGTTCTGCTTCCTTGGACGCTCATAGCAACTCCCGATAGAGACATCGACCTCGACCTTGACCGTGACGACGCCATTCTGCTCACCTCCTTCAACCCGAAGGATGAAAACAGAGCCAGAGCGTTCCTTACCGCTAAGATCTGCTACGTCGGTTTTGACGCAGCCGGCGCTCTTTACGCAGCAGGTACGTTCACCGATGCCGATACGTCCGACTGGAACACGAGTTCTTATGACGTCGTTCTGTTCCTCGCTGCCGAAGGTCAGACCGAACGCGAGACCGTAACGGAATACTTCACGCTCGAAGGCGAAGGCCAGGAAACCGAACCGAAAGAAACCGAACCCCCGAAGGAAACCGAACCTCCGAAGGAAACCGAACCTCCGAAGGAAACCGAGCCTCCGAAGGAAACCGAACCTCCGAAGGATACCACTCCGAAGGATACAAAACCGGTCGATAAACCCGCTAAAAACGATGATAAACCGTTCCCGTGGTGGATAATCGTTGTTGCTGTAGTAGTCGTAGCGGCAGTAGTCGTCGGCATAATACTCGCAGGCAAAAAGAAAAAAAAGTAATATAAATGCCAGATAAAAAACCCGGAATTTTCCGGGTTTTTTATATCTCTTCTTTTTCTTCGAGCGTCAGCTTTTTAACTCTGCGCGGTATCCGTTTGAGCGGGTCGTAGACGAAACGGGAACATTTATATGAGCATGAAACGATGCCTCGTTTGCTGCATAACATTTTATCCGGTTCATACGTCGGAGCCGCATGCTCGCAGTACATACAAAGTTTTTCATATTCGGGCTGCATGATCTCACCTGCTTTCGACATAATGATACCACATCACAAAGTAAATGTCAAGACGTTAAGATAAAATAAACGGATACAGAGTATAACAAAGAAAGAACGATATGACGGACTGTATCAGTTTGCCGATAACGTAATAACCCGATCCGAGCTTTGCGTTTTCAGTCTCGGTCTTGACTTGCGCAAGTATACACAAGCCCGAAAAAGAACAGAGCATACATACTATAGACGCGGTCAGTCGGCTGCTGAATCCTAGCGAGCAGATCGACTTCAAACCTGAAGTTATCTCAAAGACAGAGCAAACGGTCACGGCGACGGTCTTGTACGGTATAATGTCTGTAACGATATTTGATACTGCCGAAAACATGATCACGAAACCGCAGATGACGACTGCCGAGTAAGCGCTCTTTGAGACTGCCGTTGAAAATGAGATCTTATTTTCGTTTTTATAACGTGCGGACGCTTCGGGAGCTTTTCGACGTATCATAACTCCCCATATAAACGATGCGGCAAGCACGCATAAGTAACAAAATATACCTGTCAACGAAGAACCGAGAAGTGAGCCGACGCAGTTGATCATAAAAGCCGGCGTTGGGTTATTTGAATATGATATGAGTCTTTCCGCTTCGCTTTTGCCGATAAGACCGGTCCGGTACAACTCCGATGCGGCGTACGCTCCGGTCGGAAAACCGCCGACCGCGCCGAGCAGTATGACGCCGGCGCCATGTTCCGTGACGCCGAATAATCTGCCGACGGTCTTACCGGCAAAACCCGAAGAAACGATCGCTCCGGATCCGATCAGAAGGCTTGCCGCAACTGAAAAAGGAAAGACGGAAACAAGAATAACGTCGCGGCATATAAGCAGACCTTCCGCGGCGCCGTCGCGGGCTTGATTTGAAAAAACGATCAGCGACAGAGCGAATACGATCGCAAAAATCATAACGGTCGCCGAATGCAAACCGTGTAATTTATTTTTCAGCGCAGTAATCATATTGCAAGCCTCCCGTAAATAGTATTTAGCAGATGAATAAAATATTACGGAGGGTCATAATGAAAGATTTGAAGAACAGAAAAAGTATTTTTGATTTTCCGGTCGATACGTTTGAGAGAATGCCCGGCGTTTATATATACGGTATAAGCGAACTTTTGATCGACGGCAGAGCGGAGCTGTGCGATTATTCAGACGCTTGCGTCATATTCGATCTTTTCTACAGAGGTCTCAAACTCAAAATCGAAGGATCGGGGCTGGCGATCCGGTGCGCCGGCAAGGACGTAAGCGAAATAAACGGCAAAATACATAAGATCTCGTACATAAGAGGATCGATTCGCGATGAAGATAACTGAATATCTACTCGGTTACGTCGTCTGCTGCGCCGGGACCGATAAAATACGCGCCTTGAATTATATGAACCGCCGGGGTATAGAGTATTACGACGCTAATGAAAAGGACGGCGCGCTTACATTCAAAATTCGAAGAAAAGACGCAAGAAAGAATCCCGATCTGTTAAAACTGTGTGCAAAGACGTACGAAAAAGGTCTTATTCACACGCTGAAAAAAAGAATTACCCGCCCGGGGCTTTTTATCGGATTGCTTTTGTTCGCGGCGGTTTTGTTTGTATCCGGTCTTTTCATTTGGGACGTGACGCTTACTACCGGCGGATGCGAAGACGCCGCCAGAATAATCGGAGTGCTTGAAGAAAACGGGCTCAGGCGCGGCGCGCTGAAATCCGATATCGACAAAAAGAAACTTGAAAATATCGTTATGCTCTCGTGTCCCGACGTATCGTACGTATCTGTAAACGTAACGGGCAATACTGCATCGGTTCGGACGGACGAGCGCGTTATAAAAGAACGCGCCGACGTTGACGGACCGTGCGATCTTGTCGCAAAAGAGGACGGATATATAATCAGATACGAGACTTATAAAGGTCAGGCCGTTTGCGAAGCGGGCAAACCGGTAAAGCAGGGAGATCTGCTCATATCCGGGTTCGTCGAGACGAAACATCACGGATACGTGAAGGTACATTCAAGCGGAAAAGTTTATGCAGTCGTTAAGCGCAGCTATCTTGTAAAAGCAAACGCCGAATATAAGGAGAAATACTATAACGGTAACGAATATGAAACAGTGAGGGTAAGCGTGTTTTCAAACGAATTCACAGTAAAAAACGGAAATCATACCGATAACTGCGACGTTTTCGAATCTAAAAAACAGGTATCGGTCGGTGGTTACGTGGATCTGCCGATCTTTATAAATACGACTTTATTCAGAGAATACGATTACGTAACGGTCGAAAGAACAGACGAGCAGATCAAAGCCGAGCTCAAAAGGCTTTCGGATGAGCAGTTCAAAACAGTGACCGAGGGCTGTGAAGTTCGGTCTTCGTCCGAAACCGTCTATCAAAAAGACGGAGTATATTACCTTTACTGCGACGTCTGGTGCGTTGCAGATATTGCGAAAGAGTCGCCGATACGGCCAAATATTACCGAAAATAAGAAATAAATTCGGAATTTGCTCTTGAAAAATCTGTTTGTATGTGATATTATATAAAATAAGATAATTATATTCATAAATCTCGGAAGGTAATATGATCCAAAAGAAACTGACAGCCGATACGCCCGACGAGGCGTCAAAGATATTCGGCGTCTATAACTGCTACGCCGAACGGATCGAGCAGACTTTCGGCGTGACCGTCTCGACTAAAGATTCAGAGACCGGCATCGGCGTTGATATCGCGGTAACCGGCGAAGACGCCGACGCGGTAGGCAAGGCGTATAACGCTCTTAATTCACTGAAACGGATAGCAAAGCTCAACGACGACATAACCGATCAGAACGTGGATTACGTAATATCTATGGTGACTGACGGCAGAGCGGACGAGCTCTCCTCTTACGACGACGAGTGTATCTGCATAACCACGCGCGGCAAGCCCATAAAGGCTAAGACGGTAGGGCAGAAAAGATATATCGACGCGATCAAAAAGAATACCGTAGTGCTGGGCATAGGTCCGGCGGGCACGGGCAAAACGTTCCTTGCGGTCGCTATGGCGACGAAAGCTCTGCGCGCAAAAGAAGTGAACAGAATAATCCTCACGCGTCCCGCAGTCGAAGCAGGCGAAAAGCTCGGTTTTCTGCCGGGCGATCTGCAGAACAAAATAGATCCGTACTTGCGCCCGCTGTACGACGCGCTGTACGAAATGCTCGGTCCGGAAACGTATCAGAAATACGTAGAACGCGGCACGATAGAGATCGCTCCGCTCGCTTATATGCGCGGCAGAACGCTTGACGATTCGTTCATCATTCTTGACGAAGCTCAGAATACAACGCCTGAGCAGATGAAAATGTTTTTGACAAGACTCGGGTTCAATTCAAAAGCCGTAGTCACGGGCGACATTACTCAGACAGACCTGCCGTTCGGCAAAAAGAGCGGTCTGGTCGAAGCCGTGAAGATACTCGAAGGCATAGACGATATCGCGGTACACAGGTTCACCGAAAAAGACGTGGTGCGTCACAGACTCGTGCAGAGGATAATCCTCGCATACGAAAAATACGAGCGCAAACAAGCTGAAAAAGCGGAGAAACCGAAAGTAAAGAGATATATAAAACGGGATAACTGATATGAAACACAGAATATACATCAAAAACGAACAAAAAGAAGAAGCGTACACGCCGGCAATGAGATCGTATATCGTCTGCGCTGTCGTCAAAACGCTTGATTATGAAGAATTCGAAGATCCTTGCGAGGTCTCGGTAACGCTTACGAACGATGAGGGAATCAGAGTCCTTAATAAAGAATACAGAGATAAAGACAGCGCGACCGACGTATTGTCCTTTCCGCTGATCGACGGCGAATATACTGAGGAAGACATTATAGACGGATATCTGCCGCTCGGCGATATCGTGATATCGCTGCAGAGAGCGAGAGCGCAGGCTGAATCTCTCGGTCACGGCATAAACGAAGAGACGGCGTTTTTGTGCGTCCACTCAACGCTTCACTTACTCGGATACGATCACGAAACGTCAAAAGAAGATGAAGAAGAGATGTTCACACATCAGAAAGCGATAATGAAACTCGTACGGGGTGAAAAAGATGAGTGAGAATAAAAAATGCGGTTTTGTAGCGATAATCGGCAGACCGAACGTAGGTAAATCGACCCTGTTGAACTGTATGCTCGGGGAGAAGATCGCCATAGTATCAAAAAAGCCGCAGACGACAAGAACGGCTATAAACGGAATACTTACAAAAGACAGCGTACAGTATATATTTATTGATACGCCCGGTGTGCATAAACCTAAAAACCGGCTCGGCGACTATATGGTAAAAGCGGCGTTTTCTTCGATCTCGGGCGCGGACGTCATTTTATTCGTCACGGAAGCCGGCGGCAAACCTGACAGGACAGAACAAAAACTGATCGAGAGATTCAAAAAACTCGAGATACCGGTATACCTGATCATAAACAAGATCGATGCGGTCAACAAAGAAAAACTCGGGCAGACGATTCTTGATTATTCAACCCTTATGGAATTCAAAGACGTCATTCCCGTATCAGCAGTTAAAAACGACGGCGTCGATATAATACTCGATGAGATAAAGAATGATTTTTCAGAGGGTGATTTCTACTTTCCCGATGATATGATAACCGATCAGCCGGAAAGAAAAATCGTTTCCGAGGTCATACGCGAAAAGATACTTCGTCTGACCGATGAGGAAATACCGCACGGAGTCGCCGTGGTCATTGAAGAGTTTACCGAGAAAAAAGACCTTATCTCGGTACGCGCCGAGATATTCTGTGAGAAACCTTCTCACAAAGGTATCATCATAGGCAAAAACGGCGAGATGCTCAAAAAGATAGGTACTTACGCAAGAGAAGATCTTGAGTCGTTTTTCGGCTGCCGCTTCTATCTCGATCTTTGGGTAAAGGTCAAGAAGAACTGGCGCGACAGCGTAGCAGCGGCGAAAAACTTCGGATACGACGATAACTGATATGCTGCTGCAGGTCGAAGGATTCGTTGCAAATACTACCGACTGCGGCGAATCAGATAAAATGCTTACGCTCATAACCCGCAGATACGGAAAACTCTCCGTATACGCCCGCGGATGCAGAAAGCTCACGAGCAAATTCATGACTGCGTCGCTGAAGTTCAGTTACGGCGATTACGTCATCAACAAGACGGAGAAAAGCTGCATTTTAAACGAGGCGTATGCGAAAATGACATTTTTCGGTTTACGTAGAGATATGGTCAATCTTGCTCTCGCCGATTACGTTGCGGAGGTCACCGCCGACGTCATCATGCCCGAAGAACCGGAAGATCAGATACTCGAGCTTGCGCTCAACAGTATATATCTTCTGTCTGAGCAGAAAAAACAGCACAGAACGGTCAAGACGGCTTTTGAGACGAGACTTATGACGTATCTCGGTCTAGCGCCTCATCTCGACCGCTGCTGCAAATGCGGCAAAAACGAAGACGATACGTATTATCTCGATATAATGGACGGCACGGTGATCTGCTCAAAATGCACCGAAAAGAGTGCCGGTGTAAGAACCGCGGAAGCCGACGAGGGAAAAGCATATATAGTTTCCGTATTGTCCAAAGAAGCAAAAGATTTTATGAAACGTACAGCAGAGTGCGAAAAGACAAAGATATTCGCAAATCCGCCGGAAAGTATCATAAAGGAGATAGGCGCCGCTTCGGAAAGATACCTTATCAACCAGCTTGAAAAGAACTACAAAACGCTTGATTTCTATAAGGAGATCGCAGACTGATTCAAATGAACGAAAACAACAGATTTGATAAAGCGAAAAAAACGCTTGAATTTGAAAAGATACTTCAGATGTTAGCCGAATGCGCTTCGACGGAAGGCGCGAAAGAAGAGGCTCTTTCGGTGTGCCCGTATTCGGACAGAAAGAAAATCGTTGAGCTTCAGAAAGAGACCGACGACGCGAGACGGCTTTTTATATCAAAAGGCGAGCCGTCTTTCGGACAGATAAAAAACATACTGCCTCTGATCGAGCGAGCCGATAAAGGCGCCGTACTTTCCGCCGCCGAGATCCTCGAATGTGCGAATGTTTTAAGAACCTCGAGAGGCGTGTGCGATTATTTTAAGACCGAAAGAAAATATGAAACGTCGCTCGACGTCGTATTCGAACGGCTCATGCCTGACAGGGATCTCGAACGTTCGATATATTCAGCGATAATCAGCGCCGATATGATCGCGGACGACGCAAGTACGGCTCTTTCCGACATCAGAAGAAAGATCAGAAACGCAAACAACAAAATCAGAGAAACGCTTCAAAAATATATAACCGGCGACGCGTACTCAAAATATCTGCAGGAGAATATAATAACTCTGCGTAACGGCAGATACGTCATACCCGTCAAGCAGGAATACCGCAACGAGATAAAAGGTCTCGTACACGATACGTCTTCTTCCGGAGCGACGCTGTTCGTTGAACCTATGGCGGCCGTCGAAGCCAACAACGAGCTGAAAGTGCTCGAACGCGCCGAGCAGGACGAGATAGAACGTATTCTTTCCGCTTTTTCGGCGAGGATCTCGGACAAATCGGAAATACTAAAGCTCGATTATTATAATCTGATATACTTATCTTACGCTTTCGCGAGAGGAAAGTTCGCGGTCAGGCTCAACGCTTTTATGCCGGAATATACCGATAAACGCGAAATAGAACTTATAAACGCCCGCCATCCGCTGCTTGATCCGAATAAAGCCGTGCCGATAACGGTGCGTCTCGGCGGCAGCTTCGACACGCTTGTTATCACCGGACCTAATACCGGCGGCAAGACGGTAACGGAAAAGACGATAGGCTTGCTTGTTATGATGGCACAGACAGGACTTCATATACCCGCGGCAGAAGGCAGTAAGCTCTGCGTTTTCGACGGTATATCGGCCGATATAGGCGACGAGCAGTCGATAGAACAGTCACTTTCCACGTTTTCGGCGCATATGGTGAATATTGTGGATATACTGAACGAAGTAACGAGTGAAACGCTCGTTCTGTTCGACGAGCTCGGCGCCGGTACCGACCCTGTTGAAGGCGCGGCGCTTGCCGTCGCAATACTTGAAGCAGTCAGAGAAGCGGGGGCGCTGTGCGCCGCGACCACTCACTACGCGGAGCTGAAAGCATACGCGATAGAGACGCCGGGAGTTATGAACGCTTCGTGCGAATTCGATATAGAAACCCTCAAACCGACGTACAGACTGATCATAGGCGCGCCGGGCAGATCGAACGCGTTCGCGATCGCGTCGAAACTCGGCTTGCCTGAGCGGATCATAGAAAAAGCTTCCGCTTCGGTAAATCGCGAAAACAAGCGGTTCGAAGACGTGATAACGAAACTCGACGAACAGCGTACGGAAATGACGGCGGCAAGAGAAGAAGCCGAACGTATGAAAGCCGAACTCGAACGTTACAAAGCGGAGGCAGAGGAACAGATCAGAAAGAACGTTGAAAAATCCGAATCTGAGCTTGAAAGAGCGCAGGAAACGGCGAGAAAGACTATAGAATCTGCAAGAGCTTCAGCCGAGTTCATCTATGCGGAGCTCGACCGGGCGAATAAGCGTAAGTCGAAAGAAGAACGCGCAAAGTCGCTTGAGGAATCGCGGGCGGCCGTTAAAGCCAAGCTCGAAGAATACGACGAACTTGATAAAGAGCCTGAAGACGATTACGTTCTGCCGAGAATGCCGCGCATCGGTGAAATGGTATATATCAAAAAATTAAAAACGAACGCAGTTGTCAAAACCGAACCCGATAAGAACGGCATGCTTACCGTCGAATCGGGCGCGATGAAGATCAAGGTCAGACTTGCCGACGTAAGGATCGGAGAAGAATATACGTCGAAAAAAGCTCCTAAGAAAAAAGAAACGCCTAAGCCCGTCGAATCAATGCCTTCAGCGGTAAGGTCGGAGATCGATCTGCGAGGCAAAAACGGAGAAGAGGCTTGGCATGATACGGATCTGTATCTCGACGCGGCTAAGAGAGCGAATTACGGTCAGGTGACCCTCATACACGGTAAAGGAACCGGAAAACTGCGCGAAATACTGAGACAGAGACTCAAAAGCGACAGCCGCGTGGCGTCTTTCCGTGAAGGGACCTGGGGTGAAGGAGACGCGGGAGTCACGGTCGTAACACTTAAATAACATTAAATTTAAGTTTGATTTAAAAAATTGTTAAATAAACTGATAGGATTGTAAGACTATAAGTTTTATATTTTATATGATAATATTTGCAAGGAGGATAGAATAATTATGTCTGTCGGTAAATTTTACGACGAGATCGACGGTATACTTGATTCCATGACTGAATATCTGGGGATCCGCGATGAGGACGAAGACGATTATTACGACGATATTTTCGGTGAAGACGACGATGACGACAATGATTATATCGACGATGTGATCTGTACGCGCGACGACGTCGATAAATGCGGGATCGTACTTGAAAAATACATAGACGAACTGATAGAATTGTCAAAAGAACCCCACGACGATCTTATTATGAAGGCGGTTGAAAAGGCCGTCAGAAAGCTCAACAAGCTCAACGAAGCCTGCGAATGCGAGCTGCTTGATTCAACTGTCGGAGACGATATCTGCGATTTTATCCACAATGCTGCCGTTGAAGCCGGACTTTCGGTCGTTCCCGAAAACGTCTGTGACGACTGGAGAGAATTCTGATGAACAGATCAGATATGATACTCGGCGCACAGTTGTATACCGTACGCGAGTACATGAAAGACCGTGACGGATTCAGAGACACAATGAGAAAAGTCGCCGCGATCGGATACGGCTCTGTTCAGGTATCCGGCGCGGCTGACGCTCCGGCTCATATAATAAAAGAAATGAGCGAGGAAACGGGCGTTGACGTTATAATAACACATTCGCCCGCAGACAGGATCCTGCACGATACGGACAGGCTCATCGAAGAGCATTTGTCATACGGCGCGAAAGCTATAGGTATAGGTTCGATGGGCGCCTACAGTCACGATCCGGACGGATATAAACGCTTCTGCTCGGATTTTGCCTCGGCGGCGGAAAAGATCAGAAGCGCGGGTCTCGTATTCAGTTATCATAATCACAGATTTGAATTCGAAAAATACGGTGATAAAACGGGTATCGAGATATTACTTGAAAATTCCGACCCCGAAGCGTTAAAAATGACGTTCGATACGTATTGGGCTGTCGCCGGAGGCGTCGATCCGTGCAAATTCATTATAGATCATAAAGATCGCATATTCTGTACGCATCTTAAAGACATGACGGTCAAAGACGACAAACAGACTATGATCGAGGTAGGCGACGGAAATATGAACTTTCCCGCGATACTTCAAACCTGCAGCGAATGCGGCGTAAAGTATCATTTCGTCGAACAGGATATTGTCACGATGAACGCTTTCGATTCGCTTCAGCGAAGCTATCGCAACCTTACGGAGATGTATTTCGGATGAAGAATTTCACGCTTTCGGCTTTTGCGGACGAGTATTCGTCCGATGTGACGTTACAGATAAAAGCGCTCGCGGAAAACGGGATAGATCTTATAGAACCGCGCGGAGTTTTCGGCAAGAACATTTCCGAACTGACCGAAAAGGAAGCCGCTAGGCTTGCGTCTATGCTTGACGAAGCCGGTATCGGAATTTCCGCGATCGGATCGCCCGCCGGAAAAGCGACCTTTGAAAACATAGACGAGCATCTTGCGGTTTATGAAAATATAATCCGCATATCAAAAATACTCGGCGCAAAACGCATACGC
>JAEEJH010000035.1 GCA_016281775.1 Clostridiales bacterium
CTCGTTTGCGTGGGCAAAAGACTTTGCGAAGATCGGCGGTATCTCGGGACTGGAATCCTTCGTGCGCAATATCGCCTATATGCTGATGGTGTCGCGCATGGTCAATATGGTCGGCGAGCAAGGAACGTACTGGGTCACAAACAACTTCATCTGGGGCTGGATGCTTCTGCCTGTGATCCAGCTCGGCGAGCTGATCAAGCAGGAGACCGCCACCGACGAAAAAGCTGTCGAGCACAACTCCCTCGGCTACTTTACGGTCACCTCGGCCGTCTGCGTACTGTGGGCGGCGCTGATACCGGCCTACAAGCCTTTTATGCGGTACGTTCTCGGGTATTCCGACGCGGACAAACTGTTCGAACTCGTTATGGTCCTGTTCGGCTTTTACGTACTTTACGCCTTTCAGAACGTGTTTGACTGCACGTTTTACGGCAGAGGCAAGACGAACTATATGCTTTTCGAATCGGTCGTCACCAACACGGTCTATTACGGAACGTTCTTCGTTCTGTATCTGACCGGCGTCTGGACGCCGACTCTTCTCGGGATAGCCTTGATGTTCGGCGTCGGCAACGCCTTTGACAGCATCGTTTCAGCCGTCGCCTATGCATATTTCCTAAAGAAAAACAAGTACAATATTCTATCCGTCAAATGATTTGATCACATGTGTCGGGGCGGGCGCGGAGCAGTTATATAAATCACCGATCATAATATAAAACAAGCCGGAAACGGATTGACATTTCCGACGGTTCGTGATAAAATACAGAATATAACAAAATAAACAAAACAGGAAAGGCTGAAAATGAAAAACGGTATTTTAAGACGCATATTCGCTCTTGTTCTCGCGGTCGCGGCGGTGATACTCTCGGGATGCGGCGTTAAGCCGTCGCGAAACGCTCAGGAAATAATCGAAGAGCTTGTCGTTGATTACGGCAGCTATACCGATCAGGCGGACGCCCGCGTAACCGAGCTTCTCAAAGAGCTTGACTCCGTCAGCGCCGATCTTTGTAAGCGTTGGAAAGAGATAACGGATATATGGAAAGAAGTCAATTCTGACAAGTCGCTCAACTATGACGTACTGCCGGACGGGCTGCCCGATACCGACGAGCTCTGCATCGTGGTTCTGGGTTTTCAGCTCGAGCCGGACGGAACGATGCGCGAGGAACTTATCGAGCGGCTCAAAGTAGTGCTCAACAGCGCGAAGAAATATCCTAACGCGTATATCGTATGCACCGGAGGCGGGACCGCGTTTGAAAACGAGACCGCGACGGAAGCCGGAGAAATGTCAAAATGGCTCATTGAAAACGGCGTGGACAAAAAGCGCATTATCGTAGAGGCCAATTCTCTTACGACGGCGCAGAACGCGATCTTCAGTTACGATATACTTACGACTCAGTACACGAGCGTAAAATACCTCGCGATAGTGTCGAGCGATTACCATATCGCCACGGGCGCCCTGGTCTTCAAAGCGGAAGCGATACTCCGCGCGAGCATGGCCGGCGCCGAAAAACTTGAGGTGATCTCGAACGCCGCATGGAAGGCGCCTTCCGGCACTTTGTCGACTATGTTTCAGGCGGGCACTCTTATCGAGCTTTCCGGCGATACGAAAACGGCGTTTGAGATATACTATGAAAACTACGACATACATGAACTTCCGCCGATAAACTGACAAAGGAAACGGTCGTATGAACACGGAAAATAAAACGCACGGCCGCGAATACCTGACGGTCCTTTTGAGGCGCCGCAGTATTATCGCCCTGTGCTGTGAGATACTCATTCTGGCGCTTTCTTTTTACAGTATCATCGAAAGCGTCAATATGACTTTCATAAACCTGAACGAAAACGCTTTTGTATCTTTCACTTATTTCACGCTGATCTCGAATACGCTCGCGGCGCTGTCTACGGCGTTCGTTTTGCCCTTCGCCGTTGAAGGGATACGGAAAAAGCGCTTCGTACTTCCTAAATGGGTCGCGGCGGCGCATTTCGTCGCCGCGGTCTCCATCGCTTACGTGATGGTTTTCGTACTGGCGTTTATTAGCTGGGCTTCGCCCGCGGACGCTTTCGGCGGACCGAATACCGTGACGCACGTGATATGCCCTTTTCTGATCGTTATTTCGTTTTTCCAGATCGAAAACGGACATATATTCACCTGGAAAGACCGGCTGCTCGGGATCGTTCCTTTCGGTATTTATACGGCGGTTTACTATATCGAAGTCGTTTTGATAGGTGAATCGAACGGAGGCTGGCCCGATCTGTATCACGTTCAGGAACATTTGCCGGCTGCCGTTGCCATACCCGTTTCACTTATTCTCTGCTTCGGCGTAAGCACCGCCGTCGCGCTTATATCGAACCGTATTACAAAAAGACGGAACGAAAAGACGTTTCTTAACTGGAGCGGCGATCTCGATCCGGTCGAGGTACGGATCGAAGCGTTCGCGATCGGCAGGATGGCCGGTCAGTGCTCCGAAGCAAATAACGTACAGATCCCGTACGACATTCTGTTATATCTTGCGAAACGTTACGGTCTTTCGCCGGAAGATCTGATGAAGCCTTTCGTCAAAGGCCTGATGACGGAACTGAAAGACCGGGAGTCTCCTTCATAATTTGATCCCGATCACTGTTATATCTTAAAAGATCCGCCCGCGCCGAAACTCGGGCGGATCTTTTGCGTCGGCATTGATCCGAACGCATGAAAACGCCCGGATACGGTCACGTGCCGTATCCGGGTTTGTATTCACTTCTGCACGCCGAAAAGATCGTCGCGGTAGGCTGAAAGATATTCGATGCAGTATTCGTCCGTTCCGAGCAGCGCTTCGGTCGCGTAGACGCCGGCTAACATATCGCGGTTCAGCGGGTCCATTATCGCACTGTCCATGCCGTACATCATCGCGCCGACGAGAAATGCGTGATTTATCGCCTTTCTGTACGGCAGCCCGTACGAGATATTCGATAATCCGCTTACTATATGGGCGTTTTGATATTCTTTTTTGATCTTCTCCGCCGTGCCGATGAAATTCAGAAAGCTGTCGGGCGACGTGCCGACCGTGAACACGAGCGGGTCGAAATATATACTGTCAGTCGGTATACCGTATTCTTTCACTTTTTCCATTATCCCGTGAAAGTTCTCCATGCGCTTTTCGACCGTCTCGGGCATTCCCGTTTCGTCGAGAAGCAGAGCTATCACTTTCCAGCTTTTATTGTTCACAACCGCCGGGAAGATCTTTTCGATCTTGCCGCCTTCAAGAGACACGGAGTTTATCATACCCGGATTTTTACACAGCGGTATACATTCAAGTATCGTATCCGGATTCGGACTGTCGAGGCTGAATTTGACGTCCGGGTGATCTTTCTGTATTATCTCTATCATCCATTTCAGTATCTCCGCGTCGCCGTTCGGCGTGCCCGAGCAGATATCGAGGTAGTCGGCGCGGCTGTCGAGCTGTTTTGACGCGAGGCCTCTGATAAACGCTTCGTCTCTGTTTTTTATGGCTTCCGAAACGGTCTTTATCGCTCCGTTCAGTTTTTCTCCGATGATAAGCATGATTTATTCTCCTTGATATTCAGATTTTCTGTTCCGCTTTTATTTTGTCGAGTTCATTTATCAGCGCGGGTACTATTTTGAACACGTCGCCTTTGACGGCGATATCGGCGAGCTTCATCATGGGCGTCGTATCGATGATATCTATCGCTATTATCGTTTTGCACGACTGCATCCCGATCAGATGCTGTATCTGCCCAGATATACCGCAGGCGATATATACGTCCGTCTGGACCGTCGCTCCGGTCTGCCCGACCTGATGAGGATACGATATCCAGCCGTTGTCTACCGCCGCGCGGCTCGCGCCGACGGCGCCGCCGATGCGCGAAGCGAGCTCTTCGAGCATTTTAAAGCCCTCCGGTCCTTTCATCGCGCGCCCTCCGGCGACTATGATACGCGCTTCGCTCAGATTAAGCGAGGATTCGCAGTTCCGTATGCTTTGCAGTATTTCTTTTATATTCAAAGCGTCTTCCGGCGTGACTTTTTCGCGTATCACCTCTCCCGTTCTGTCCGGATCGGGATCGGGCATAGGCATGACCTTCGGGCGCACCGTCGCCATCTGAGGACGGTGATCGCCGCTTCTTATAGTCGCCATTATGTTGCCGCCGAACGCCGGGCGCGTCTGCAGCAGATCGCCGCTTTCGGGATCGATCGAAAGACCCGTACAGTCCGCCGTCAGACCGGCGTACAGACTGCTTGCAAGCCTCGGGGCGAGAGCGCGGCCGCGACTCGTCGCCGAGAATAAAACCGTTTCGGGCAGATATTTTTCTATAAGCCGTTTTAAGATATTGCATTCGAGTTCGTCGTTGAAGGCAGTCAGCCTTTTATCGCACACTGAAATGACCCTGTCCGCTCCGTATGCAAACAGCGTTTTTATCTGTTCGCCGCCGACGTCTTCGAGTACCGCTGTCCACACCTCGCATCCGCGCGCCGCGGCGAGTTTTTTCGCGGCACCGAGCAGTTCATAGGATACGGAATGTATCGCGTTATCCGAGAGCTCCGTCAAGGTCCAAACGTTTTTATATCTGCTCTTGTCACATTCGTTCAAAACTCTCATAAGGCGGTCCTCCTCATATAAGTTTACGGGCCGTAAGCTCGTATACGAGCTTTTTTGCCGCATCTGACGGTTCGCCTTCGATTTTCAGCGTGGCGGCGTTCCTCGACGCAGGAGGCTCGGTCTTTACTACGCGCGTCGGCGAAGCGTTCAGCCCGATCTTGTCGGGATCGGCGCCGATATCGTCCGGGCTCCAAACGGAGATCGCGGCGCTCCTCGCTTTACGAGCGTTTTTCAGCGTCGGGATGCGCGGTTCGTTTATATCCTTTATGACGGTTATAAGAGCGGGAAGTTTGAGTTTCAGTACGTCAAAACCCGTTTCGTTCATACGTTTTACGGTCATTTCGCCGTCGTTTATCTCATCTACCGACGAAACGTTCGCCGCCTGCATCATACCGAGTTTCGCGGCGATGCCCGGACCGACCTGTGCCGTATCTCCGTCGACAGCCTGTTTTCCGCAGATGACAAGATCGACATCTCCGATCTTTTCGATCGCTTTCGATAAGGCGTAGCTCGTCGCCCACGTGTCGGAGCCGGCGAACTGTCTGCCGCAGAGCAACACCGCCCTGTCAGCGCCCATCGAAAGCGCCTCGATAAGCGAGTTTTTTGCGCTTTCCGGCCCCATCGAAACGGCGATCGCCTCGCCGCCGAGCCGCTCGCGGATGCGCAGCGCCTCTTCAACGGCGTAAAGATCGAACGGATTCATCACCGCTTTCGTTCCCTCTCTGATTATCCTTTTGGTCTCGGGGTCTATTTTTGCGTCTGTGGTTGAGGGCACCTGTTTGATACATACGACCGTTTTCATAATATATCACCTCTCGCCATACTTTCGATCGTTTCATACTGCGTCTTGAAGCCGAGCAGGGACAGGTACTGTCCGCAGTCCGGATAGAGCGCGCGAAGATTACGGAGCGTCTCTATCGGATCGAAAACGGCGTCTTCCGGTATGGGATAGCCGACGACGTCGGAGAGCAGATACAGTTTTTTGGACATCCACGCCTCGACGACAACGGGAAGGCAGGGGTATCTGCTCAGAAGTCTGTCCACGGCTCCGTTCTTACCGGTTATCGGCTGTGTGATGACGAAAGAAGCGCCCGCGTCGAGTTTTCGCTCCAACTTTTCAAACTCGTGTTCTTCCGGCTCGTACGGGTTGAACGCAACGCCGACGGTAAACGACGGATAATGCTTAAGTATATACTGCGTAAGTTCGACCGACGTGACGGACGCGGTATTCTCCGCTTCAACGTCTTTCGGTCTGAGTTTAGGCAGGCGCGGCGATCCGTCGCCGCTTATTGCGAGGATCGAACGGATGCCGAGCCGCTCGCATGAATCGAGTATCTCATGCAGCGCCTGTTTTGTATGGAACGTGTTGAGATGTATGAGCACCTGATCCGGACGTGCGTGAAGTCCCAGTTCTTCGATACATTCATGGCCCTGAAACGCTAAAAGTCCCATTGCGTTGTCGGTGATCGAAGCGATAAAACCGCTCTTCATTACGCGCTCGAATTTTGAGGCGAACAGCGAAAGATCCTCTTCAAGCTTCTGTGAATCCTGTTTAGGCGGAATTATCTCTATGTGATAATCGGGTCTGCAATCGTTTTTAACCATTTTTACCTCACCCGGACCGCGCGCGATCCTGCATTTATAAAACAAACTTTCGTATTGCCTATTTACCTTATAGGTATGTTACCACAAAAAGGTCGGTATGTCAAGTCCAAACTGTAAATTTTCAAAAACGGCGCCTTTTATATTCGAATTCCTATTGACAAAGTAGGAATTCAGGTCTATAATGAATGCATACCCGTCGGGTAGGTATTCGTTTCGGAGGTGAGTATATGATCGTTTCGACGAGAGGCAGATACGCGCTCAGCATAATGCTCGACATAGCCGAGCATCAGGGCGACGGATACGTTTCTCTGCGCGACTCGGCGCAGCGGCAGAAGGTGTCGAAAAAATACCTCGAGCAGATCATAATTATCCCCGAGGTGTCGGAAATGCTCGTATCGAAGGGCGGCAAATACGGCGGCTACCGGCTCGCGCGGTCGCCGGGCGAATACACGGTCGGCGAGGTGCTGCGGGCGGCGGAAGGATCGATATGTCCCGTATCGTGCCTTGAAGGCGGCGGTGTTTGTAATCATAAGGAAGAATGCAGCGTTTACCCGATCTGGCAGGGACTTGACGAGGTCATAAACAACTACCTCGACGGTATAACGCTGAAAGACGTGCTTGACAAATGCGGAAAGGAAAAAATATGACACAACAAAGAGAATTATTTAAGCAGGGGTCTTTTGCCGGCGAGCGCGCGCTCTACGGGAAAAAGCATATAAGAGTTGAAGACAGCGTTTTCTGCGACGGCGAATCGCCGCTCAAGGAATGCCGCGACGTTGAGTTGTCTTACTGTCTTTTCCGCTGGAAATATCCGCTGTGGTACTGCGACGGCGTAGTCGCCGAAAACTGTACGTGGTTCGAGATGGCGCGCGCCGGAGTATGGTATTCGAAAAACCTCACGGTAAGAAACGCCGGCATAGAGGCGCCGAAGAATTTTCGCCGCTGTGAAGGTCTTACGCTTGAAAACGTGACCTTCCACAACGCTCAGGAGACGCTCTGGCACTGCAAAAACGTAACGCTGAAAAACGTCACCGCCGCAAACGGACCGTATTTCGCGATGAATTCGTCGGATATGGACATAACCGGGCTTTCGCTCGACGGCAACTATTCGTTTGACGGAGCGGAAAACGTAACGATAAGAAATACGCGTCTTCTTACCAAAGACGCGTTCTGGAACAGCAGAAACGTAACGGTATACGATTCGTTCATCTCAGGCGAATATCTCGGCTGGAACTCGGAAAATCTGACGCTCGTAAACTGCACGATAGAGAGTTTACAGGGTATGTGCTATATCGGCGGGCTGAAAATGGTAAACTGCAAGCTTATAAACACGACTCTCGCTTTTGAATATTCAGACGTCGAAGCGGAGCTTACGGGCAAAGCCGAGAGCGTTTTCAACCCGAGAAGCGGCAGCATAAAGATCGATACCATAGGCGAACTGATACTTGAAAAAGACAAGATAGATATATCGAAGACCGAGATCAAATGCGATAAAATACTTAAAATATCAGATAAACCGGAGTGGATAAAATGAAATACGATTTTGATACCGTACACGACAGAAGAAAGACCGACAGCGTGAAATGGGCGGTGCTTGACGACGAGCTGCCGATGTGGGTGGCCGACATGGATTTTGAGACGGCGCCGGAGGTAAAAGAAGCACTCGTCGAACGCGCCGCGCACGGCATATTCGGCTATACCGATATAACTGACGAATGGTACGACGCATATATAAACTGGTGGGGCAGACGTCACGGGCTCTGCATGGAAAAACCGGCTCTGATGTTCTGCACAGGCGTGATAGCCGCGATATCGAGCGTCGTGAGAAAACTGACGACGCCGAACGAAAACGTTCTCATACAGACGCCCGTTTACAACATTTTCTTTAACAGTATACTGAATAACGGCTGCCGCGTATCCGAAAACGGGCTGATATATGAAAACGGCGAATACAAAGTCGATTTTGCAGATCTTGAAAAAAAGCTGTCGGACCCGCAGACCTCTTTGATGATACTCTGCAATCCTCATAACCCGGTCGGAAAGATATGGGATAAAGAGACTCTTTCACGGATCGGCGAGCTGTGCTTCAAACATCACGTTACTGTCATATCGGACGAGATACACTGCGATATCGCAAAACCGGGTAAAAGCTATATTCCGTTCGCCTCGGTCTCCGACGTATGCAAAAGCATAAGCATTACGTGCATCGCTCCGACAAAGACGTTCAACCTTGCAGGCGTGCAGACGTCGGCTGTATACGTTCCCGATCCGGTCCTCCGTCACAAGGTATGGCGCGCGATCAACACCGACGAGGTCGCCGAACCGAATGCGTTCGCAACGGTCGGCGCGATAACGGCGTTCAATAAAGGCGAGCAGTGGTGCGACCGGATGAACGAATACGTTTTTGAAAACCGCAGGATCGCAGAAGAATATATCGATAAGGAGATACCCGAGATCGGGATCGTCCGCGGTGAAGCCACTTATCTGCTCTGGATCGACGTAAGAAACGTAGGAAACAGCCGCGAGATCGCGAATTATCTGCGCAAAACGACAGGTCTGTATATCACTGCCGGCTCCGTTTACGGCAGCGCCGGCGAAGGCTTCCTCCGTATGAATATCGCCTGCCCGCGAGCTCTTCTGTACGACGGGCTGCAGCGGCTTTATATGGGCATAACAGGGTTTTTAAACAGAAGATCCTGAATCCGAATTAATAAAACGCGACCTGACGCCGACGCGTCGGATCGCGTTATTTTTCTTTATGGCTGACGCACGTATCTTCAAACGCGTCTTACTTTTCAAACCGCTTTAAAAGTTTTCTCTTCGTCTCTCCGGCTTTTCCCGAATACGGATGCTCGCGAAGCGGCAGATTGAAGCGAGTACTGCCGGTCAAAACGGTCTGCGGGTGCGTGAATTCACGGAAGCCCCATTCGCCGTGATACGCGCCCATGCCGGAGTGACCCGTACCGTTGAACGGCACGCCTTTCACCATCATATGAACGCATACCTCGTTTATACATCCGCCGCCGTACTGCTGAGTCGACATCACGCGCTTCGCCCACTTTTTATCGGACGTGAAAACGTACATCGCAAGCGGATGTTCACGTTCGGCAATTACGTCGAGCAGCGCCTCGGTCTCGCCGTCTTTGAACGGGACGACCGGCAAAAACGGACAGAACAGCTCGTGCATGACGATCTCTTCGTCGATCTTCACCGGATAAACGACGGTCGGCGCATAACGCAGAGTCTCTTTATTGCCCGTGCCTCCCGTTACGATCCTGTCTTTGTATGCAGACGCGAGCCGTTCGCATTTTTCATATACGGACGGGGTGATCAGTTTCGGATATTCGGGATTCTCTTCCGGCTTCTCTCCTATCTGCCTTACGAATTCTTTTTTCAGCTCCGAAAGAAATTCTTCGGCGACCTCTTCGGCGACCGCGATCTGATTTATATTGATACAGATCTGACCGGCGTTGCAGATCTTGAAAAAGGCGATCTTCCGCGCCGCGTCTTTTAGATCCGCGTCTTTGCGTACTATACACCAGTTACCCGTCTCGCCGCCGAGCTCGAGCGCGACTGACGTGAGATTCTGCGAGGCTTTCTCAAGCACGTGTTTCGCGACGGCCGGCGAGCCTGTGTAGAATATCTTGTCGAACCGCTGATCGAGGCACATATCTGCGACGTCGTGACCGCCGTCGATAACCGTCACGTATTCTTCGGGATAAGTGTCCGCTATCAGTTTTTTGAGCGCTTTTGTACTTGCCGCCGATTTTGAGCTCGTTTTAAGCACCGCAGTATTGCCGCCCGATATGCTCGCTGCGAGAACACCGAGCGTCAGAAGCACCGGAAAGTTGAACGGACTGATTATCAAAGAGACGCCGTACGGCATTTTATATACGGTCGTGGTCAGACTCGGAAAGCACATCAGACCGCTGAAATGACGCTCCGGCCTTGCCCATTTTCTGATACCGCCGATAATCTCGTCGACCTCGACGATGACCGGGCCGATATCACACAGATACGCCTCGATCGGACTTTTACCGAGATCTTCGTATAAAGCCGCCTCAAGCTCTTCTCTGCGGTCTGCGACCGCTTTTTTGAGTTTCTTAAGCTGCTCGATCCTCCATTTAACGTCGAGCGTTGCGCCCGTACGGAAGAATCTGCGCTGTTTTTCAACGATGCCTCGTATCGCTTCTTCGGTATATGACATTTCAGTATCTCCTTCTTATTCGATCGGACTGTTCGTTCTGCGCTCAACGTAAAACGACGTGATTTTCTTACAGTCTGTTATGAATCGAAGAATTTTCTGCCGTCTCCGGTGATCAGCCGGTCGGACTTCGGGTATTCGAATATCTCCGGGTTATCGGCGTTGTTTTCAAGATACGCGGCAAATTCCGCGGCGTACCATTTTGCCAGGCCGAGATCGTGCATCAGATAACGGCCGCAGTTTACCGCGGTCGCGCCGGGAACTTCCGTAACGTCGCTCACGGCTTTGAACGCGCCGAGTATGAGACCGTAAACGTCTTTCGGAGCGCGGTCGCCTTTGAGTATAAGATAAAATCCCGTCAGGCATCCCATCGGTCCCCAGTAGATTACCTCGTCTTTCCATTCCGGATCGTTGCGCAGCTTTGTTGCGATGATATGCTCAAGCGAGTGCATCGCGGCAACGTCTATAACGGGCTCGACGTTCGGTCTTTTGAGACGCACGTCGTACGTGGTGACCGTTTCGCCTGCGACCCTGTCTTCCCTGCTCTTGAAAATACCGGGCACGATCTTTGTATGATCGACTGAAAAGCTCTGTATAAGTTCCATGATCTGTTTATCCTTTACATATTTATTCTTTCTCCCGGTATAACGGACCTCCGCTTTAAAGCGACGTCGGATACCGGTGATTTTATGCTGTTTTACCGCCGTTTAGCGGTTTACTCTGCCTCTGTGACCTCTTTGAAGGCTTTATGAGTATTTTCGTAGATCTTATCGCGTGTGATATAATAGTGAACGCCTTTGTTATCGAATTCGAACTCCTTTTTTATCGTCACGGTCAGATCGGCGCCTTTGAAATAGTCTGCGAGCCAGCCGGTATGGATGAGCAGCGTGACCGTATGGTTCTGACAGAGGATCGTTACCGGGACCTGATGTCGCTGAACTGAATTGCCGGGGGATTCGCTGAACTTGTATGCGCTCATGGAAAGCTTATTCAGTTCCTTCAAAGACACGCCGTTCAAAAGTATATTCGATTCGACCTGCGGGAATTCTTCCGGTCTTGAGTGGAAGTGATACTCGATGCCGTCGAATATCCTGTAAGGGAACGTCATGTAGATATAAGTGTAGTACGTCGGACCCGCCTCGCCGCCGGCTCTGTATATGACGTTGAAGTCTTCTGTTATGTCGAGCTCGTCGACTATGATATTGAATATCAGCGTTTTGCCGTCTTTTGTGACGACGCTGCCTTTATGACTGCCTTTGCCGATACTCTTCAGGCTTTGCTCCGACACGGTTATCTTTTTGCCGGACTGTGTGAACTGCATTTCCTTCTCTGCAACGCTGACTTTGTCTATATCAACCTCGTCAAGAAGAGTCAGAACGATATTGCCGCCCGAGGCAGTCGAGTATCTGAAATCTCTCGAATCGAGCTCATACGTTTTTTCCTCGGTGAAGCCGTCGGGATCGAGCCCGAGCATTATCGCTTTGATATTATAGATCTCTTTCCTTGTCAGGCCTATCGAGAGCAGGTAGTTTTCGGTTTTCTCACTCAGAGTGGCGCCGTTAAACTGACTGAGATCGTCTAATATCGGGATTATGCTCGCCTTTGATCTGATGCCGACTCTTGAAAACGAAGTGATCTCAAAATCCTGTATGATCTCTTCGCGTTTCACGCCCAGAAGAGCCAGCAGTATCGCCGCCGCGGTACCGGTCCTGTCCGCGCCGCCCGCGCAGTGGAAATAGATCGGGTAATTGTTTTCATCGGCGAATATGCGGAAAAACTGCCGGTAGAGCCCGGCGCACTCTTTGTAGAACGCCCCCTGATACGACACGAGAGATATAAGCACGTAATTGTCGGCGCTTTCGAAAGCCGGCGTCGTTCTGCCGCAGTTCTCGCTCGCGGTGCGCAGATCTATCTGGGTCTTGATCTTGACTTCTTCGTTGAAAAATTTTCTGCCGGTGGTATTAAGAGTGATGCTGTTCTGATCGATACAGTTATCCGGCGCGGAGCCGCGGAAAGCCATGTCCTGCAGAACGGTATGACCGTCTTCGGTCACGTAACCGCCCATATCGCGCGCATTGTTATAATATCCTCCGGCGTTCAGTACGCGGGGACCGAGCGACGTCGTTTCAAACGACACGGTATCGGACGCCGTTCCGTTTTCATAAACAGCGGTGACACGGACGTAATATTTCGCGGATTTACGGAGATTCGTCATCCTCCGTCTGAAAGTAGCCTTTGCCAAGGCGACAGATACGCCGTCTGAGAAATCCTCGTTTTGCGAATACTCGAAAATATAGGACTGAGGTTTGTCGGGACCGTCGAAATCCCATTCTATCGTGACGTCCGAGTGCTGATCGGCTGAACCGTTATAGAAATCGCCGACGTCCGCGCCGTCTCCGGCTTCGAGATATGCTCTGACGTTGTCGGTGTACGGATATACTACGTCGCCGACCGGCCTTATCTTTACACTGTTGACCGGCGCTTCAGTCTGCTCTTCCGTTTGCTCTTCCGTCGGTACGGCGTTTTGTTCGGACACCGCGGCGGTATCTCCGCCGACGGTTTCACTCCCGACGGCGCCGGGGCTTTGAACACAGGCGGGGACGCTCAGCATCGAAAGTATCAAAAACAACGCAAGCAAACGTATAAAGACGCCTCTTTTGCAGAAAAAACCTTTCATGTAAGTCTCCGATCTGATGTATTTTTTCATTTTTGTTATTATATCACATTTTTTCGCGTTTTGCAACCCCGAACGGCGATATTATCGGAAAAACAGCTCAAAAGACGCGTATTTGTATTGACTTTTATATTTTATATGTTATACTATGAAACGACACCAACGATAACGGAGACATTATGAAATTACTTGATCAGTACCGCGGACTGCGGCGTGAGATATATATACTCTTTTTCGGAAAGATCGTGACCGGGCTCGGAAGCATGGTATGGCCGGTCATGACGCTCTTACTGAGTCAGAAGCTCGGTTTTTCAGCCTCGGAGATAGCGTATTTCTTTATCGCGTCGAGCATTCTTATGCTTCCGGCGAGCCTTTTAGGCGGCAAGCTTGCCGACCGCTTCAACAAAAAACGCCTGATCGTTATCTGCGACAGCGTCAGCATACTCGGATATCTCGTCTGCGCGTTCATCCCTCTCGGGCTCCATACCGTGATCGTCTTTATATTTTCGGGCATACTGCAGAACGTCGAATACCCGGCTTACGACGCGCTTTTCGCGGATCTCTCGGCGACCAAAGACAGAGAACGGGCTTACTCTCTCGACTACCTCGGCGGAAATCTCGGACTCGTGCTCTCGCCGACGATAGCGGGACTGCTTTTCAAAGATTTTCTCTGGCTCAGTTTTCTGATAAGCGCCGTTTCGATCGCAATATCGACCGTACTCATAGGCGTTCTGGTCAGGGACATAACGCCCGTTGAGGACGACGGCGAAGAGTCCGAATATCAGGAAAAGCAGGAAGGGACGAGCATATTCAAGGTGCTGAAAGCAAATCCGCTTCTTTTGTTCTACATAATCGGCACGGCTTTCTACTATGCGGCGTACGGCGAATACGGTTACATAATGCCGCTCGATATGGCGGCGGTACACGGCGACGACGGCGCGGTGATCTTCGGTACCGTATCCAGTCTCAACTGCATAACCGTAGTCGTATTTACGCCTATCATCACGAAAATGTTTTCCAAAATGCGCGACACGGGAAAGATAATCACCGGCAGGATACTCTCGTTTGCCGGTTTCGGCATTTTTCTTTTGCTGATAGGGTTCATACCCGGTTATTACGCCGCCATGCTCGTGTTCACATGGGGTGAGATATTCTCGACGTTATCCGAAGGGCCGTACGTCTCAACGCGCATACCGGCAAGCCACAGAGGACGCATCAACGGTTTTATGACCGTGATCGCTACCGCCGTGGGCGTCGCGGTCGACTTTACCGCGGGGCAGCTGTACGACAACGCCGGTTCGCTGTGGACGTGGGTGCTCATTCTCGGAGTTCTCGCCGTCTCGATCGTATCCGCAGTGTTGCTCAAAGCAAAAGATAAAAAGGCTTACCCGAAATTATACGGGAATAAGAAATAATTTTCGCAAAACCGTATTGACATTTGACTTTTCCGGCTGTAAAATTTAATTGACGACATATTTTTTAAGAAAGGTCCGTACCGATCATTTATGAGAAAATACCGTTTACGCATCGGTCTCGATATCGACGACATAATTTACGAATGCAATGAATACGCGCTGCGGCTGCTGCGCGAAAAATACGGCGACGACCCCGCGCTCGACATCAACAACATACGCTCGTGGGGACCTCAGGGCAATCTCGCGGACGAACGCATCGCCATGTTCTCTTCTCCCGAATTCGTGGAATCTCAGCCGCTTTACAAAGGCGCGCAGAAGTTCGTGCGGGATCTGTGCAAATTCGCGGACGTGTTTTTCATAACGTCCGTTCCGGCGCAGTGCATGAGCGCGAGGGCGAAACGGCTCGCCGAAGATTTTCCCGACGTGCCTACCGGCAATATAATCATCGGCACGCGCAAAGATCTGGTACATATAGATATCCTGCTCGACGACGCTTCGCACAACATCTCGTCGTCTCAGGCTTCTTACCCGGTGCTGATGCGCAGGCCCTGGAACACATCGTTATCGGGGCTTTTGTCGGTCAATTCGTATTCAGACTTTCTGCATCTTGCCAAAGTGATAGGTCAGTCGTTTGTCGAAAAAAGCCCGGACCTGTGCCACGGCGGAGTTCTCTGCCTCGTAGGTCCGTCCGGCACGGGCAAGACCGAGATAGCGTCGGCTCTTACGAAAGATGAAAGATTCGTAAAACCCGTCACGACCACAACGCGGCCGAAAGCCGAAAACGAATCCGACGGCGCGTACAGATTCGTCGGCAAAGAGCAGTTTCTTCGCGAAAAAGAAAACGGCGAATTCATAGAGACTACGGTATACGGCACGTATTATTACGGCACGTCGGGCGAGCAGATAACGCCCATTGTCGAAGCGGGCAGGATAGCCGTCATACCGATAGATATATGCGGCGCGATATCGCTCAAAAACCTGTACCGTTCGCGCTGTGCGCTCGCCTTCACCGACAGCGACAAGCGCGCGATACTTACAAACATCATCCACAGAAACATACCGGAAGACGATAAGATAAACCGCATTATGTCTATCGATTTCGAGCTGCGCAATATCGAATTCTGCGATTTTGCGTTAAGGTACGACGAGGGACTTGAATCGTGCGTGGATACGGTATACAGAGAACTGAACTTACAGAAAGGATAACGCCATGTTCGAGCAGATACTGGAGCAGATCAAAAGTCACGGTACGGTGATAATACACCGCCACTCTTATCCCGACGGCGACGCGCTCGGTTCGCAGATAGGACTTTCGGAGATAATCAGAGAGAATTTCCCGGATAAAAAGGTATATACGGTAGGCGACTCGACAAAGCGTTACGCGTTTATGGACGGCGCCGTGATGGACGAGATACCCGACGAATACTACGCGGGCGCGCTCGCTTTCGTTCTTGACAGCGCCGAGGAGCAGCTCGTTTCCGATAAGCGTTTCAGACTCGCCGCAAAAACGGTGAGGATAGATCATCACATATACTGCGAGAC
>JAEEJH010000036.1 GCA_016281775.1 Clostridiales bacterium
CGACCGTAAGGTCGTATATCACACTTTTGTATGCTTCGCCTGAGGTGAGGATACAAAAGTATATCACACGGCGAAGCCGTATATCATTGCGGCGTAAGCCGCTTTGCCCCCAAACCCCCTTAACCCCTCCCAAAGTCGTTTCACTTCCTTTGGGGCGCGGCGCCCCCCGAAGAATTTTCTCAAATCGCGGGGGGAAGGGGGTACGGGGGATGATAGGGGGGCGGGGGCATCCCCCGGAACGGACGGCTTGTTAAGGCGGGCGATTCGTGAATCGCCCCTACATAGCCACGCGCGAAGCGTATATCGCATCCGTCAGGATATATCGCGTCGGTACGGCATATCGCGTCCGAAGGACGTATCGATCCGCGTAAAAGTGTTGCCTTCGGCAACTTTCCGTGCGGCTTACGCCGCGCTTGGGGGTTTCCCACCGTGAACCCCCAAAAACTCGACAAGCTCGTTTTCGGGGAACCCCGGTCCCACCCTCACGACCCCCAAACCCCCTGAATCCCTCCCAAAGACGCTTTGCTTAATTTGGGGCGCGAGGCAGGCGGGGAGAAGTGAAAGATCAAAGTGAAAAACAAAGAAGGTTAAATATGAGAAAAGACAGAAAAAAGACCGAGCAGATAAAAAGAATAAGCAAATACGAGGAGTATTTCGATCAGGTCGCCGAAGCCGTGAAAAAGCTTGAGGAGGCGCTTGAGGCGTTTGATTCGGTACAGCCGCAGCTTAAAGAATTGACGGAGTATTACGAAAGCGACACGTGGAAAAAAGATTATGAAGATGACGAAAAGGGACTCATACCGAAAGATATCAAACGCGGCGTGCTCTCCGAAGACGGCGTTTACGATCTGCTCGAGGAGATAAAAGAACTCAAAGAGCGCAAAATATTAAAATAAATTATTGACAACTTTCTTTTAGAGTTGTATAATGTTTACAGATTACGAAAATAAAATAAAAACGGAGGACAGTATGAAACTTACAGGCGGGGAAATAATCGTCAAAAAACTGAAAGCCGAAGGCGTGCCTTATATACTCGGCATACCCGGTCACGGCGTGCTCGGTCTTTTTGACGCAATAAGAAAAGCCGATCAGAAAGGCGACATCAAGTACATTCAGGTCAAGCACGAACAGGCGGCGACCGCGATAGCCGACGGCTATTACAGAGTCAAAAAAGAACCGCTCGCCGTATTTTCGTCGATAGGTCCCGGCACGTTGAACCTCGGTATCGGTCTCGGCACGGCTTACGCCGATTCTACGCCGTTTCTCGCATTCTGCGGAGATACGCACGTTCATATGAGCGGCGTCGGCGTGCTTCAGGAACTCGAACGCTATAAAGACAGCAATATCATAAGGAGCCTTGAGCCGCTTTCAAAGCGCGTATGGCGCGCCGAATCGGCAAGGCAGCTTTCGCGTATCGTCGGCAACGCTTTCCGTGAGATGACCGGCGGCAGAAAAGGACCGTGCGTCATAGCTCTGCCGATGGACGTGCAGTCGGAATACGCCGAATACGGCGTCACACCCGCCGCCGCGGAGCCGTCTTACAGCCCCGCCGCGAGCGCCGAAGCGATAGAAAAAGCGATAGCGCTGATGAAGACCGCGAAAAGACCCGTTATCCTCGCCGGCGGCGGCGCGATGAACTCGGGCGCGGGCGAAGTGATCGTAAAACTCGCCGAAAAATGGGGCGCCGGCATAATAACGACGCTCGCCGCAAAAGGCACGGTCGCCGAGACTCATCCGCAGTACTGCTTCCATACCGGATCGAAAGGCACTATGATCGGTCTTGAGATCGCGTCGAAAGCCGACGTCATACTCGCGCTCGGCACACGCTTCGCCGACGAGACGACATGCTCTTACAGAAAAGGCGTCGCGTTCAACTTCCCGGATACAAAGCTCATCCAGGTCGATATCGACGCGCACGAGCTCGGCAAAAACTACGCGGTCGACGTCGGTATAATCGCAAACGCGAAAGATACGGCTGAAAAGATCCTCGCCTCATTCGGTGAATTCGAAGTGAACGAAGAATATCTCAGCGAGATAAAGGCTCTGCGCGAAAAATGGTTTTCTTACGTCGAAAGAAACAGAAACGCGGGTACTGACGATTTCACGATCTCGAAGATGATCGGCGTAATGAGCGACACTCTGCCGGACGACACGATCATAGCGACCTCGTCAGGCAATACGCAGGCTCAGCTTTTCCAGGAATACTGCTATAAAAAACCGAACTGCAACCTCACGACCGGCGGCTTCTCGACCATGGGCTGGGCGTTCCCGGCGGCGATGGGCGCAAAGCTCGCCGCACCGGAAAGACCCGTTGTTGCGCTCGTAGGCGACGGCGATTTCATGATGGTCATGCAGGAGCTTTCGACGATGGCTCAGTACAACATACCGATAACCGTCATAGTAGCCGACAACAGCGGCTGGATGGCTATAAAGGATCTGCAGATCGATGTTCTCGGCAAAGAAGCGGCGTTCGGCAACGACTTCGAACAGTCGGGCAAAAAATACGATCCCGATTTCGCGGCGATCGCGGAAGCGTTCCATATAAGCTCCTACAAAGCCTGCTGCAAAGGCAGCTTCGAAGAGGCGCTTGAAAACGCGCTTGAAGACAACAAAGCCGGCAAACCGGCGTTCATCCACGTTCCCGTATCGAACGAATATCCCTATTCCGGCGGCAAGGCTTTCGGCTGGTGGGACGTTCCGATACCCGCGTATATGGAAGAGAAGAGAAAGAACTATATCGGCGGCATAAGCGAAGAGACCGTCTGAGGCAGTAAAATGGATAAAAAAGCGACAATGAAAGCCGCCGCGGATATCCGTAAGCTCTGTATCGAAGAGCTTGCCGCGGCAGGCTACGGCCACATAGGCGGCAGTATGTCGATCTGCGATATATTGGCTGTTTTATATACCGATATACTCGATATAGACCCGAAAGACCCGAAAAAACCGGACAGAGATTACCTCGTTTTGTCGAAAGGTCACTGCGGTCCGGCGCTTTACGCGACGCTCGCGTACAAGGGTTATTTCGATATTGAAAAGCTGAAAACGCTCAATCAGGGCGGCACGATGCTCCCGAGCCACTGCGACAGACTGAAAACTCCGGGCATCGACGTCAGTACCGGCTCGCTCGGTCAGGGACTCTCTCTCGGCACGGGCGTCGCTATCGGCAAAAAGATACAGGGACTTGGCGGTACGGTGTTCGTGATCGTCGGCGACGGCGAGCTTCAGGAGGGGCAGAACTGGGAGGCGGTGCAGTTCATCGCTCACAGATCGCTTTCGAATATCGTACTGATCGTCGACAACAACAAAAGACAGCTCGACAATTATACCGAAAATATCTGCAAAACGTTTGACTACAAGAGCAAATTCGAAGCTTTCGGCCTTCACGCGTTCGAAGCCGACGGGCACGACGTCTGCGATATTTACGATAAACTCACGCAGGCGATGAAATGCGGACCTTCCGTCGTGATAATGGATACGGAAAAAGGTCACGGCTGCAAATTCGCGGAGATACCCGGTTTCAATCACTACATGGTGATCAGCAGAGAAATGGCGGACGAGGCGATAGCCGAGATCGACCGCAGACTGGAGGCAAGCTATGGGCAGACTGACTGACGGTATAACGCTCGATACGGGCGAAATGCGCGCTTATTACTGTAAAGCGCTCATAAACGAAGCGAAAAAGAACGGTAAAATAATCGTCGTCGACGCGGACGTGAGCCATTCGGTCGGAACGGAGCCGTTTTACGCCGAATTTCCCGACAGAGCATTTGACTGCGGCATAATGGAAGCGCAGGCGGTCGGCATGAGCGCCGGTATGTCTGAGACGGGACTGATACCGTTTTTCCACGCTTTCGGAGTGTTTGCGACAAGACGCGTATTCGATCAGATATTCTTATCGTGCGCCTATCAGAAGCTGAACGTCAAGATAGTCGGCGCCGATCCGGGCGTTACCGCGGCGTCAAACGGCGGCACTCATATGCCGTTCGAGGATCTCGGGCTTATGCGGCTCATACCGGACTGCGTTATAATAGAGCCCGCCGATTCGGCTATGTACGGCGCGGCTGTGTCGTATATGGCAAACAATTACGGCGTGCATTATCTGCGCACCTCGCGAAGAAAAACGATGCGTATTTACCCTGACAGCGCAGAATTCGTCATCGGCAAAGCGAATATGCTTGCGGACGGCAAAGACGTCTGCATCATAGCGAGCGGCATAATGGTATACGAGGCTCTGAAAGCCGCGGATACGCTCGCGGAACTCGGCGTATATGCGAGAGTGCTCGATATGCACACGATAAAACCGCTAGATATCAAAGCCGTTACGGACGCCGCAAAAGACTGCGGCGCGATAGTCACTGCGGAGAACCATAACGTCACGGGCGGCCTCGGCGCCGCGGTATGCGAAGCGCTTGCGGAAAGCGTACCGGTACCGGTAGAGCGCGTCGGCGTCAAAGAGTCGTTTGGCGAGGTCGGCACGCAGGATTATCTGCAGAAGCGTTTCGGTCTTACCGCCGAAAATATCGTCTCGGCGGCGAAAAAATGTATTTCACGCAAAAATAAATAAAGAAAGAAGTGAAAACGGTTATGAGAATAGCACTTATCAACGAAGTCTCGTCAAGAGACAAAAATCCTCTCGTGCTCGAAGCGCTCAAAGCCACGGGCAACGAGATCTTTAACGTAGGCTGTACCGCCGAAGAAGGCTCTCTCACGTACATACAGACAGGTCTTATGGCGGGCATCGCGCTCAATACGGGCGCCGCAGACTTCGTCGTGGGCGGCTGCGGCACCGGTCAGGGCTTTCTGATGTCGGCTATGCAGTATCCCGGCGTATTCTGCGGACTCATTCAGGATTCGCTCGACGCCTGGCTGTTTTCGCAGATCAACGGCGGCAACTGCGTCTCGCTCGCTCTGAACAAAGGCTTCGGCTGGGCGGGAGACGTCAACCTCAAATACATTTTCGAAAAGCTGTTTCTCGATCCGCCGGGACGCGGTTATCCTCTGCACAGAGCCGAAAGCCAGCAGGCGTCGAGAAAACTGCTTGCGGACATCAGCAAAAACACGCATAAAGACTTTGACGAGATACTCAAAAACGTCGACGGCGCAACGCTTGAGGCGGTAATGAACTACAAACCGTTTAAGGAGTTTATAGAGAAATATGGAAAGACTTAATTTTTTCGTCAACAACGAATACGTTGAATCCAAAACGCAGGATTATTACAAGATCTATAATCCGAGTACCGGCGAGGTCATCGCCGAAGCGCCGAAATGCACGTCCGACGAGATCGATCTCGCGATAAAGAGCGCCGCCGAGGCGTTCGAGACGTGGCGCAACGTTCCCGTGCTTAAAAGAGTTCAGGTGCTTTACAAAGTAAAACAGTACATAGACGAGCATCTTGACGAGCTTACGATGAGCGTCGCGCGTGAAAACGGCAAAGCGTGGGAAGAAGCGAAAGGCGACGTATTGAAAGCCAGAGAAGCGACCGAACACGCGATCTCCATGCCGTCGCTCATAATGGGCGAATCGCTCATGGACGCGTCCAACGGCTATGATACCGTGCTTTACCGCGAATCCATCGGCGTATTTCTCGGTATCGCTCCGTGCAACTTCCCGGCGATGATACCTATGGGCTGGATGGTCCCGCTCTGCATAGCTTGCGGCAACACGATAGTATTGAAAGCGTCGAGCACGACGCCGATGACCGCGCTCAGATTCGCCGACATATACCGCCAGGCGGGACTGCCCGACGGCGTACTTAACGTCATTACCTGCGGCAGAGACGAAGTTGAAAGGATCATAGCGAACGACGACGTCAAAGGCGTCAGCTTCGTAGGATCGACGAAGACCGGTCTTACGATCTACGAAATGGCTTCAAAATACGGCAAGAGAGTTCAGACGCTGTGCGAAGCGAAGAACCACGCGCTCGTCATGAGCGACGCTCCGCTCACGAGAGTCGCCGCCGGCATCGTCAACGCGGCTTACGGCTGTGCGGGCGAACGCTGCATGGCTCTGCCGGTAGTCGTAGCCGAAGAAGCGATAGCCGACAAGCTCGTCGCCGAGATCAAAAAACTCGCCGAGAACATCAAAGTCGGTCCCGCATATGATAAAACGACGAAGCTCGGTCCCGTTTACTCGCTCAAACACAAAAACGAGATCATCGAGCGCATAAACAAGGGTATCGAAGAAGGCGCGGAGCTCGTGCTCGACGGCAGAAACGTGACCGTAGAAGGCTTTGAAAACGGCTTCTACCTCGGCCCGACGATATTCGATCACGTCACCGAAGACATGAACGTCGGTACGTACGAGATATTCGGCCCGGTGCTTTGCGTCAAACGCTGCAAGAACTTTGAAGACGGTTTACGTATGATGAACATGAACCCGTTTGCAAACGGCTCGGTCATCTACACGCAGAACGGATATTTTGCAAGAGAATTCGCAAAGCGCACTCACGGCGGCATGGTCGGCGTCAACGTCGGCATACCGGTACCGGTAGGCGTGTTCCCGTTCTCGGGACATAAGAAATCGTTCTTCGGGGCGCTTCATACGCTCGGTAAAGACGCGGTCAAATTCTATACCGATTCCAAATGCGTAACGACGCACTGGTTCACCGAGGAAGAGAAGACCGACACGGCGGTAAGCACGTGGGACGGTACGACGAACTGACGTAACAACTAAAACCGCACGGAAAACCGTGCGGTTTTTTTACTGCTGCACTTGATAGTATGATC
>JAEEJH010000037.1 GCA_016281775.1 Clostridiales bacterium
AACCCCGAATCGAGAGTTTTGTCGGCTACTCTGCCGAACGTCGTTACGATACCCGTGTGACCCGCTTCGACCGTCGCTATCGCCGAGACCGCGGCAAGTATGACCGCGGCGCCGAAAGCGGCGAAGGAGGGTATCATATTTCCGGTGACTGCAAGAGCGGTACCCGCAATGACCGCGAGCGCGGCAAATACAAGATACGTCATCGCAATTCACCTCCTCTCAGTCCGCGGCGGGCTCTTCCGCGGGCTTTTCTGTCCCGCCTATGCCTATTATGGTGCTGACGTTATCGGAGCCGAGGTATGTATCGGGCAGTTTTCCGTTCCACTGCTGGATGTAGTAGTATTTGATCAGATCGTCGGTCAGCCATTCCGCTATCGCTCTGTTTTTGGCGGCCTCCTTCTGACCTGCGTATTCGGCGGCGTCAGCCTGGATCTTCGTGACCTCGAGGTCGGCCTGAGCCGCGATTTTCGCGACCTCCGCCGCGGCGTTCGCATCTATCTGCGCGCGTTCCGCCGCCTGCTGGGCTTCCATGGTCTTCTGCTCCTGCTCGGTCTGGGCGCGGAGCTTGTTCTGTACGGCGACCTGCTTCGCCTCTACGGCGGCTGTGAATTCGTCGGTGAAATCCATATCCTCTATCGCCGACGATACGAGCTCGATGTTGTATTTTTCGAGCTTGTCGGAAAGCATCTTTTCGATCTCGTCGGCGAGCACGTCGCGCGAGCCGATCAGATTTTCGGCGGTGTAACGCGCCGTGACCGTCTTTACCGATTCGGATACGTTCGGGGTTATCACCGTGTCGTAATACAGGACGCCGACCGTGCGGTAAAGCTCCTGAGCGTTCGATTTGTTGATCTGATAGTTGATCGTGTAGACGGTCGAAACTTCCTGAATGTCGGAAGAGAAGCAGGCGAGCTGGACCGTCGCTTTCTGCACTCTGTTGTCCATTTCAACTATCTGCTGCCACGGCGCTTTGACGTGGAATCCGGCGTCGAGCGTATAATCCTCGACCTTGCCGAAGGTCGTTACGATGCCGGTATGACCCGTGGCGACCGAAGTCATTGTGGATATCGCAAGGAATATGACCGCGAAGATCATACCGACCGCGACGCTGATCACCGAGTATTTTTTCTGCGGATGCGACGACATCGCGACCGCGAGCACGATACCGACCGTCAGAGCTATGATTGAAATTACGAAAAAGAACATTGTTTTATCCCGCCTTTCCTCACCGCAGATCGCGGCGATTTATTCTTTTACGTCATTGTATCATATAATCACGTGATTGTCAATAGTAATCGCACGAATTTTCAAAAATTTAACAAATCACGCAAGGAGCGAGTAAATGATTTACAAAAAATCGGTCAAAAGGTCTTGATTTGACGGTTATTTGTGGTATAATAAAAGAAAAAAAGGAGTCGTAAAAATGGATTTCGGAAACATTATAGGCAAAGTAAAAGATCTGGCGGGAAACGCCGGCGATATTCAGGGCCTCGTCGATAAACTGCCCGACAACATCAAGTCGAAGGTGGAACCGCTGATAAAGAAGTTCCTCGGCGGCGACGCCGCGGCGGCGGGCAAAGCCGTGACCGTGCTTGAAAAGTTCAAGGATAACGACATAGCTAAAAAGCTCATAGCCAAACTCAAAGGCTGATAAAAACTGAAAATACCGGTCGAAGAAAGTCGTATCTTTCTCCGGCCGGTTTCCTTTTATGCGGTTTTGCGTACCGGTGCGAATCTGCCGCTTTCGGGGTTCGCGGGTATGGGACGGGGAAGCCCGGAAAACCGGCCCGTCAGAGCCGAATTTCACTTGTCCGTCATGACAAATATCACCGCGGCGAAGCCGCTTTTTCCCCGCCTTGTGAATACTGTGCGTAAACCGGACGTTCGATTTCTTCCGGTCATTCCCGGAAGTTACGCGCCGAAACACCGTAAAGTTTACAAAAACCGATTGACTGTACCGTGCGTATATGGATTATAATAAACGGGGCATCGCTGTTTTGACGTCACCGGTCGCCGCCGGAAGAGTTCAAAAAATATTTACAATCGAATTTTTGAAAAGCTATTGACTGTCACCCGGGGTAACAGTTTATCATCGGGATATAAGGGAGGAGCGCGGAATGAGGATAAGAGAAGTGGAGCGCCTGACGGGGCTCAGCAGAAAAGCGATAAGATTATATGAGGCGAAAGGGCTTCTTACAGTAGAACGTTCCGACAACGATTACAGGGAATACGGCGACGAAGACGTCGCCCGGCTGAAGAGGATAGCCGCGCTGCGCCGCGCGGGTGTGTCGATCACGGACATTCAGCTTTGGCAGAACGGCGTGATCTCGGGCAGCGAGATGATAGACAAACGTCTGTCGGAGCTGCTTGACGAAACCGATACGGCGGAAAGTCAGACGGAACTGTGCCGTCATTTGTGCGGGATCATCGACGGGCAGGGCTTCGCCATAGATTCCGATATGGGGCTTCTTTTGAGTTCCCTGCCCGAAAGCGGCGACGGCGAGTGCGAAACGAACGAAAATACGGAAAGGTTCGCGCCGCATATCCTGGGCTTCGATATCGGCACGACGACCGTCAGCGCGGCGGTGATAGATCCCGTCAAAAGGACCGCGTCGGCGGTATATACGATGCAGAACAAATACGCCGTCGTTACAAATAACGCATGGGAACGTTTACAGGCGTCGGAGCGCATATATGACGACGTGAAACGCCTGCTCGATTTTATAATGAAACGCTTTACCGATATACGCTCGATAGGCATAGCCGGTCAGATGCACGGGATACTTTTTACCGACCCCGACGGCGGCGCGTTATCGCCGCTTTATACGTGGCAGGACGAGCGGGCGGGGCTCGGGAACCCTTCCGCGTGCGATCTTATCCGCGAAAAGACCGGATATAACGTCCCCGCCGGATACGGCGTCGCCACGTATTATTCAGAGCTGCTTGCCGGCAGAGTTCCGAAAGGCTCGACGGCGATCTGTACCGTGATGGACTACGTCGCGATGAGACTGTGCGGTCTTAAACATCCCGTGACGCACGCGTCGAATGCCGCGAGCATGGGGCTGTATTCGATCAAAGAAAACCGCTTCGATGAGGAAGCCGTTAAAAAACTCGGCGTCTGCGCCGATATCCTGCCCGGCGTCGTCGCGGACGAGAGGATCGTCGGATATTATAACGGCGCCCCCGTGGCGGTCCCGATAGGAGACAACCAGGCGGATTTCGTCGGTACCGTTACGGATCTGAAACATACCGCGCTTGCGAATTTCGGCACCGGCAGTCAGATATCGCTTCTGACGGATTTGCCGGAGCGTCCGTTGAATTCGGCAGATATAGAAATACGCCCGTTCATCGAGGGCAAGTACATAATAAGCGGTTCGGCGCTTTGCGGCGGACGCGCCTACGCCGTGATGGAGAAGTTTTTTCGCAGATACGCCGTATCGTGCGGTCTCGGCGACAGGTCTCAGTATGACGTGATGAACCGCCTCGCCGCGGAAGGAATGAAAAGCGGAAAATATCTGCCGGTAAGAACGTCGTTCTGCGGTCTGCGCTCCGATCCCGGAATGCGCGGGCAGATAAGCGATATATCAGAAGACAACTTCACGCCGGAGGCGGTCATAGCCGGAACGCTGGTCGGCATGGCGGAAGAGCTGTACGGTATGTATAAGGCGATGCCGCATAAGGAAATCACGTCTCTCGTCGCGTCCGGCAACGCGTCGCGGTTGAATCCGGCTCTGCCGGCGGCGCTTGAAAAAGTGTTCGGCATGAAAGTGACCGTGACAGACCGGAGAGAATCCGCGGCTGTCGGCGCCGCGCTGTTTTCCGAAAAAGCCGTGAAAAACAACACAGATCAGGGAGGATGACGATGAAGCGCATAATAAAATGTATCTTTGCCGTTTCGTTGCTCGCCGCGCTCTGTTCCGCGGCGTTATCCGGCAAAGCGGCGTCGGGAGAATTTTACGGCCTTACCGGGGCATGGGATTACGAAGGCGAGGCGTTCTGCGGCAAAAGCGGCGGCGCGGGCGACGTTTTCGCGATCTCAGAGCGGAAGATCGCGCCGGACGACCTGTTCATATACGAGGCGACGGTGAGCTCGGTTACGGACAACCCGGATTTCAACGCCTCGCTGGTATTCGGACTCAAAAATCCCGCCGATCCGAAAGAGCGCTTTTATGATTTCGGCATAATGACCGGCAGCAGCCGTTATATCCGCTTCGATCAGACGAACGGATATCCCGAAAGCGGCGTTGACGTCGGCGCGATGAAGACGGAGAAAAACACTTATGAAATAAAAATAGTACGGATCTCGGAAGACGCGTTTGATTACTTTGTTGACGGGGAGCGCGTGCTGAGCCGCATACATCCGGATTTTGAAGGAGGTCATATCGGTATGATGACGAACGACAACGGTAAATACGAAAACGTAAAGCTGACGGTGACGGGCAAAGTGCCGTCGGGCGAGAACGGTTTCGTCTCCGATCTTACCGGCTGGACGCCGATAAACGGCAAATGGCGCACAGGCCCATCCGGTTATACCGCGGTCACCGCGGGCGGCGACACGTGGGCGTACGCAAAAGATATGTATATCACGCCCGGAACCTCGTTCGTTTACGGGGCGGATATGGAACTGAAAGACGGCAATCACGCCGCGGGGATCATTTTCGGCGTGCTCGATCCCGAAGATAAAAGCGGTCATCCCGACAGACTGTTCAGTTTTCTCACGGCGCGCGGCGACGGCAACGTCATGGTCTTCACCCACAAAGACGGCGCGGCGGAATGGATAGAAGCTGTCCAAATGACCGAAGCCGATAAAAAAGCCGAAAAATACAGTCTGCGCATGGAATACATATCGGACGGCAGCGCGAATTTCTACGTCAACGGCACTCTGTATAGGTCCCTGACCGTATCGGGTTACGAAGGCGGCCATGTCGGTCTCATGGTCTCGGCGGCGACTTCGGCGACGTTCAATAACGTCAGATTTACAGAGGCCAAAGAACCGGCGCTCGACGATCTGCGGTTGAGCGGCGGCGAACTCGATTCCGCTTTTTCGCCGGCAGATCACACGTACTGGTCGTACGTGCCGTATTCGACAAAAAGCGTATCGCTGACCGCTTCGTTTGACGGCGGCAGATACGAGGTCGGCATAAACGGTTCGAAGTATACGGCGGGCACGGCGAAAAAAGTCGCGCTCGGACAGGGCGGCAACGCCGTCACGGTATCTGTAAAAGACAAAGCGACCGGCGTCTCGTCGGTATATACGGTCAACGTCGTACGTGAACCCGACGCGGAGACGCTTTATAAGGAAACGACCCGGCCGCAGTATCATTTCACGCCTTACTCGTATCAGATGAACGACCCGAACGGTCTCGTTTACAACTCCGTGACCGGAGAATATCACCTGTTTTTCCAGTGCAACAGACCGTTCGACACAGGCGTAGAAGGGCTTACCGGAACGACAAGCTGGGGACACGCGGTATCGAAAGATCTGCTTCACTGGGAAGAGCTTCCGCTCGCGGTGCTGCCGGACGAGATCGGCATGGCGTGGTCGGGCTCCGCGGTCATAGACGAAAACAACACATCGGGACTGTTCGACGATTCTACTCCGCCCGGTTCGCGCATGGTGCTTTTCTACGCGAGCGTCGGCGGCGATTCGCGTTACGGCTACGCCAAAGAGAGCATGGCTTACTCGAAAGACGGCGGACGCACGTTCATCAAATACGAGGGCAATCCCGTTGTCAGAAATCCCGGCAACAAATACGGCGGCGGTCTGCGCGATCCGAGAGTCTTTTGGTATGAAGACGAAACTGCGGACGGCGGCGGTATATGGGTGATGGTGACGGTAGGCGAGCTCAATATATTCACCTCGCACGATCTTAAAAACTGGAAGAGCTGCGGCAGACCGGTCGGCGTCGACGGCAAATACTTCGATTCGGAATGCCCCGATCTTTATCCGCTCCCGGTCGACGGCGACGAAAACGATATCAAATGGGTATATACCGGCGGCGGTATATTCTATATTCTCGGTCACATGGAAAAAACGGGCGCCGATACGGTCATGTTCGTACCCGAAACGGAACGCATCTACGCGTTAAACGGCATAGCCGATCAGGGACCGGGCAATCCCGCGCCCGAAACGTACGCCACGCAGACGTTCTCGGCGGAGCCGAAAGGGCGGAGAGTGTCGATAAGCTGGCTGCGCGATCCGTCTCATTTTTGGGGCGACAAGCACTGGAACTCGGCGCAGTCGATCCCGGTCGAGCACAGTCTCAAAACAGTGAACGGCAAAATAAAACTGTTCTCGTATCCGGTCGAAGAGGTCGACGCACAGCGCGGCGACGTGCTGTTCTCACTTGAAAACACGACCGTCACACAAGATTCCGGCAATATCCTCGGCGGCGTAAAGTCCGTCTGCTGCGATATAGTCGCATCCGTCATACCGGGCGACGCGACGGAGCTCGGATTCAAGGTCCGCGCCGGAAAGAGTTCCGGCGGGCAGGAGCTCGTCATACGGTACGTCCGCACGGCGGGCAAACTGTACGTGGATAAAACGAAAAGCGGCGCAGGTTCGTATATAGGCGTTTATGAACCGGATATAACGGAGGATAAAGACGGCAGAGTAACGTTTCGCATAATGCTTGACCGCATCTGCTTCGACGTTTACGGCTGCGGCGGCGAAGCCGCGGTCGCAGGTCTCGTTTACGCGGATATGAAAAACGACGGTATGGAGTTTTTCACAAACGGTAGCTCGTACGTTGAGTATCTGACGGTGTACGATATGGATACGAACGAAAGACGGCAAAATCAGCCCGACGGTACCGGGCAAACGGAACCGACGACCGAACCGGCGGAGGATACGGGGAAAGCGGCGGCGGACGAAACGTCAGATACCGCGGCGGAAAACGAAGAGAAAGAGAAACCGTCGCTTCTGATACCCGCCGTGATCGCGGGAGCGACCGCCGCAGTCGCCGCGGCGTTTATAGTCGCTCTGCGTGCAAAAAAGAAAAAACGCGATTCAAAATAAACCGCAATAATAAAAGAGCTGTTGACCTCTGTAATTCCGAGGCTTAAACAGTTCTTTTTGATTTAACGTATAAAGCGATATAACAGCGCCGGATTTCTTCACCGATTTTGCGCGCAACGCCGCGGTCGGCAGGGGGAGGATCGCGCGGCGGTGAGAGAAAAGCCCCACTTGAAAAATTGGGGGATGGCGGGAGTTTGGGGGCAGAACAAGTATTTTCCTTTTTCACTCGACTCGTCAGAGTCGAATTTCACCGCGCAGCGATTTCACACGCGAAGCGTATATCACACGCCGAAGGCGTATTTAACTGCGGCGCAGCCGCTTTGGGGGGCGGGGAGTCCCCAAAAAATGCGGCGTAAGCCGCAATTCATGCGCGGAGCGTATTTCATGACGGCATCGCCGTTAATTCACGTCCGAAGGACAATTCATTCCGCGGAAGCGGTAATTCATATCAGCTGAATTCGCTTACGCGAGCTAAATTTGCTTTGCAAGCTAAATTGCGCAAAGCGCAGTTAAATTCGGCGTTTCACGCCGAGCGAAGAAAAATGATGTATGACGCTTTACGTCAAATGATGTGTCCTTCGGACATGATGTTTGCCATGCAAATGATGTACGGCTCTTGCGAGCCGAGTGACATAGGTGTCGCTGCGCGACAACCCGTGCGACTTCGCCGCCCTTGGGGAGCCCCCGCCCTCCTATCTCCCCAAACCCCTCTGCCTCCCCCCTAATCTTCGATCTGTGATCGAGGGGCGCGGCGCCCCCTTTACCGCGCGCGATCATTCAGCTGCGCCGAATGATCCGGTCCTCTCGTTTTGTGCGTATCACTTTCGTTTCGCCGCCCCCGTATGGATAATACGGGGATGAGGGGGAGCGGGGGATTAAGGGGGGGGGAGGGGATTCCCCCGCAAAAAGAATATTCCTACTTCACTCGGTTCACAAGAACCGAATTTCACTTGCGCCGGGGTTCCCCGAAAATGA
>JAEEJH010000038.1 GCA_016281775.1 Clostridiales bacterium
ACGTTCGATCACGGCGCCCGTGATGACGTTTTTCATTTTCGTTCTGACGAAAGCCGCGCCTTTGCCGGGCTTTACGTGCTGGAACTCGACGACCTGCATTACCTGACCGTCAAGCTCGAAAGTTTTGCCGTTTCTGAAATCTCCTGCCATTAACATAATGGTATCCTCCAAAATAAAATCGTATAACTGAATATATAATACACTATTTCTCCGATATTTTCAAGACCTTTTCGGAAAAAAATTCTAAATTTCGATAAGTTCTTTTCTCGAATGGGTGATATTTTCGCATCCGTCCTTATGAAATACCATCATATCTTCTATTCTGCAGCCGTATTTGCCGAACAGATAGATGCCCGGTTCGATCGTTATGACGTGGCCGGTCTGCAAAACTTTGCCGTCGTTATAAGAGCTTACGCCCGGCATTTCGTGGATATAAAGTCCCACGCCGTGGCCGAGACTGTGGCTGAAAGCTCCTTTGTATTCCGGCACAGCGTCGATTATATCTCTCGCGATCTTGTCAAGGTCGCTGCACTTCATACCGTGCGCCGTCGCTTCTATCGCCGCCGTCTGCGCTTTCAGTACCGTGTTATACAGTTTTTTCATCTCTTCGGTCGCTTTGCCGACGACGACCGTTCTCGTCATATCCGAGCAGTAGCCGTGATATTTGCAGCCGAAATCCATCGTGAGAAAGCCCTTGTTCACCTTAACGTCTCTCGGCACGCCGTGCGGCAGAGAAGTAGCCTGACCGCTTACGGCTATCGTTTCAAACGAAACGTTTTCGGCTCCGTGAGATCTCATAAAGAATTCAAGCTCGAGCGCGACTTCCTTTTCGGTGCGGTCGGTGCTGATGAAGCCGAGGATGTGTTCGAAAGCCTTGTCGGCGATGCTCTGCGCCGTTTTTATCTTTTCAAGCTCGTCCTCATCCTTGTATTCGCGCAGATCCGACAGAGCGTTGCCTATCGGGTCGAATCTTATATCCGGGAACCTGCCTTCGAGCCGGCGAAGATCCGCGACGGTCATCTCATGATCTTCGTAAGCGAGCGCTTTTATCTGAAGTGAAGAGAACAGCTCTTCAAGCACGCCGCGCTTCAGTTCGACCTTCTCGACGCCTTCCGAAGCGAGCGACGCTTCGTAGTAGCGCGGGTCGGATATGAGATACGTCTTGTCTCTTGTCACGAGAACGTAACCGTCGGTGAACGGAAAATCGCAGGCGTAAAACTGGTTGACTTCGCTCGTCAGCAGTATGCCGTCGCAGTTTTCGGGGATTATCTTCGTTATTTTTTCAAATTTGCCTTTCATTTTGCCACGTCCTTATCTGTCGTTTATGACTGTTTTTACTTTCATGAGCCGCGTTATGTTCTGCCGCTCGTTGTCTTCAAGCTTCATCGTTATGAACTTGATGTTCTTTTCCATATCGGGTATCATTACGTGCTCGAGAGCGTTGACTCTTCTGCGCGTCTTTTCTATCTCCGCGGCGAGCATATCGCACGTCTTCTCGCATTCCGCCAGCTCGCACAGCAGGGGGAACAGGCGCGTCATCGACAGTACGGCGGAATCGAGCTCCGGGCTCGTGCCGGCGAAGCTGTAAGGCAGAGTACCGGAAAGTCCCCCGTCGGAGGTCAGTTTCGGCGTCTGCACGCTCATAACGTTGTTCACGCCGCCGGTTATGCCGACTTCGCCCGCGGGCAGCATCAGCGCTTCGTAAAGCTCCGGCTCGCCCATGGACGACGACGCGGCGCGGAACTGACCGGAAGCGGCGGCGAGCGCCGCTTCGACCTGCTCGCGCAGAGTTCTGTTTCTGCGTATCTGCTCCATGAACTGCTTCGTCATGCCGTTTTGCTTGTCTTTGAGCAGCTTGTGACCGCGTGAAGCCGTTTTGAGGCGGCGTTTGAGCCGCGTCAGCTCCATTCTGGTCGGATTTATCTGTTTTGCCATAAGTCCCTCCGTTATTTACGGGTCTCGTCCTTCGGGAGATATTTCTCAATATATTCTTCTTTGATACGCTTCAGCTCCGTTCTCGGCAGCATCGAAAGCAGCTGCCAGCCGACGGCGAGCGTGTCTTCGATCGATCTGTCCGTATCGTAACCCTGCGAAACGTATTTCTGTTCAAACTCTTCCGCGAATTTCGCGTAGATCTTATCGACGTCGGATAACGCCGATTCGCCGAGTATCGTCGACAGCTCGCGCGCGTCCTTGCCTCTCGCGTACGCCGCGAAGAGCTGGTTCATCGTGTTCGCGTGATCTTCTCTCGTCTTACCCGGTCCTATGCCCTTCGTTTTAAGTCTCGAAAGCGACGGCAGAACGTCGATCGGCGGTTTGACGCCTTTTCTGTAAAGCTCGCGCGAAAGTATTATCTGACCTTCGGTTATGTAGCCGGTAAGGTCGGGTATCGGGTGAGTCTTGTCGTCTTCGGGCATCGTCAGTATCGGTATCTGCGTTATCGAACCGGGTTTGCCTTTGAGTCTGCCGGCGCGTTCGTACATCGTCGCAAGGTCGGTGTAAAGGTAGCCGGGGTAGCCGCGTCTGCCGGGAACTTCTTTTCTCGCCGCCGATATCTCGCGCAGAGCCTCTGCGTAGTTGGTTATATCGCTCATTATGACGAGAACGTGCATGCCGAGCTCATAAGCGAGGTACTCGGCGCAGGTTATCGCCATACGCGGCGTCGAGATACGCTCGACCGCGGGGTCGTTCGCGAGGTTGATGAACATTACCGAGCGCTCGATCGCGCCCGTGCGCTCGAAGTCGCGGATGAAGAATTCGGATTCTTCAAACGTGATGCCTATCGCGGCGAAAACGACGGCGAATTTGTCGTTCGTTCCGCGCACCTTCGCCTGACGCGCGATCTGCGCGGCGAGCTCCGCGTGCGGAAGACCCGAACCCGAGAAAACGGGCAGCTTCTGCCCTCTTACGAGCGTGTTGAGTCCGTCTATCGCCGATACGCCGGTCTGTATGAACTCTGCCGGAAAGTCTCTCGCCGCCGGGTTCATCGGCAGACCGTTTATATCCATGTAAGCTTCGGCGATTATCTGATCGCCGCCATCTATCGGGTTGCCCATCCCGTCGAAAACTCTGCCGAGCATATCGCCCGAAACGCCGAGCTGTACGCCGTGACCGAGAAATTTTGCGCGCGAGTCGGACATCCGCAAGCCTTCCGACGGTTCGAACAGCTGAACAAGGGCTTTGTCTTTGTTTATTTCAAGCACCTTGCCGTAGCGCTTCGACCCGTCGTGTTCTATTATCTCGACGAGCTCGTCGTAAGTCGCGCCCTGCACGTTTTCAACGAGCATGAGCGGTCCGACTATCTCTTTTATGGTCTTGTATTCCTTATTCATCTGCCGCGGCCTCCTCGATCATTTCGGTGAACTGTCTGTCGCAGTCGTCGCTTATCGAGGCGAAGACCTCTTCTTTTTCTTCTTCGCCCGTGTATTTCATTCTTGCGATACGCTCGCAGACCTTCATAGACTCTATCTTTTCGTAAGGTACGCCGGTCTGCAGGGCGTTTTTGCCGGCTTCGTGCCAGGCGTGTATCGTCGAGAGCATGAGATACTGTTTTCTCGGCGAGGTATAGCTGTCCGTGGGATCCATCGCGTCCTGCTGCAGATAGTCCTCGCGGATCATCTGAGCGGCCGCGAGGGTCAGTCTGTCTTTAGGCGAGAGCGCGTCGATACCGACGAGCTGTACGATCTCGTTCAGCTCCGCCTCTTCCTGCAGAAGCGCTTTCGTGTCGGCGACGAGCTTCGGCCAGTCGGGAGAGATGTTCTTTACGTAATATTCAGCCATTTTCGCCTCGTAAAGCGAATAGCTCTTCAGCCAGTCGATGGCGGGGAAGTGGCGTTTGTAAGCAAGCTCCGAAGAAAGACCCCAGAACACCTTGACTATACGCAGAGTCGCCTGCGATACCGGCTCCGACGTGTCGCCGCCGGGAGGCGATACCGCGCCTATCGCCGATACCGCGCCGTATCTTTCTTCACTGCCGAGACATTTTACAAAGCCGGCGCGCTCGTAGAATTCCGCGAGGCGCGACGAAAGGTAAGCCGGGTAGCCTTCTTCGCCGGGCATCTCTTCAAGACGTCCCGACATTTCGCGCAGAGCCTCCGCCCAGCGCGACGTGGAGTCGGCGATTATCGCGACTTTATATCCCATGTCTCTGAAATATTCGGCTATCGTTATGCCGGTGTATATCGACGCTTCACGCGCAGCGACCGGCATATCGGACGTGTTCGCTATAAGAACGGTACGCTTCATCAGCGAAAGCCCCGTTTTGGGGTCGACGAGCTCGGGGAACTCGTTTAAAACGTCGGTCATTTCATTGCCGCGTTCGCCGCAGCCTATGTATACGACGAGGTCTGCGTCCGACCATTTCGCGAGCTGGTGCTGCACTACCGTCTTGCCCGAGCCGAAAGGACCCGGCACGGCGGCTATACCGCCCTTTGATATCGGAAACAGCGTGTCTATACTGCGCTGACCGGTTATCATCGGTTCGTCGGGCGAGAGTTTTTTGCCGACCGGTCTGCCGCGGCGTACCGGCCAGTGCTGGAGCATCGACAGCGTCGTCTCCGTACCGTCTTCGTTCTGTATCTTCGCTATCGGATCGACGACGGTCGCCTCACCGTCGAAAAGCCACGTGAGCGTGCCTGATTTGCCGGGCGGGACCATGATGTAATGTCTTACGGCCTCGGTCTCCTGCACGGCGCCGAGTATGTCGCCGCCGGTGACGAACGATCCGACCTCAGCCGTCGGTTCGAATCTCCATTTCTTTTCGCGGTTGAGCGAAGGGACGGAAACGCCGCGCTCTATCCTGTCGCCCCAAATCTTATAAAGCGCGTCGAGCGGGCGCTCGATGCCGTCGAATATGGATTCTATAAGCCCCGGTCCGAGCTCGGCTGAAAGCGGCATATCCGTCAGATATACCGGGTCGCCCGCGCCGATACCGGCGGTATCTTCGTAAACCTGTATCGACGCCACGTCGGAGCGCAGCTCGATTATCTCGCCTATAAGCCGCTTTTCGCCGACGCGCACGACGTCGTACATATGGACGCTGCCCATACCCGAAGCCGTGATCAGCGGTCCGGATACTTTTATAACGGTCCCTGTCATTTCTGTTCTGTCCATAATTATCTCCAAATCAATGATTTCAGATTATATCGCTGCCGATCGCCTTTTTGACGTTTTCGGCAATACGCCGCTTCGAATAAGACCCGTCGGAATTCTCGTCCGGCACGGGGATTATGATCGGATAAGGTACGGCGGTGTATTTTTTGAGCCCGTCCTCGCATTCGGCGTAGATCGGCTCGGATATGAATATGATCCCGTAACCGTCCGAATCGAGCTCCGGTATGAGCTTCAGCACGTCGTGCCGTTCGGTCGCGTGGAATACCGCGACTCCGGCGGCGGCGTACATCGCCACGCGGCTCTTATCGCCTATGACGGCGGCTTTTATCTTCTTTTCCATAAAGCCTCCGATTCCGTGAAGTACGTTCTTATAAGACGCGCTTCGCGTATTTTTTTCTTGTAGTAGAGAAATACCGGCACGGGCGAATTTATCTCGTATTTTTCGTATTCGAGCAGAGCTTCGGTCGCCGCGTCGAGCGCGTCGGAAGCTGCGTTTATCGAATTCTTCGCCGCCTCTTCGGCTTTTACTATGCCGTAGTGCGTTTCGTATCCGAACGTATAGGGACGCACGCTTTCCGGCTTGGCCTCGTAGCACGCGGCAAAAACGCTCTCGGGTATGAAACCGCCGGGCAGAAGCATTTTTCTGAAAGTATCGGCGGGCAGGCCCGTCGAGAACGCGCGCAGATACGAGATGTAATTCGTATGGTCAGCCTCGTATTTCACGTATTTGCGAATGAGCTTCGGCGCTTTTGCGGCGTAAGCGGCTATCTCTTTATAAAACGCGAGATCGCATTTCGTGCTTATGCCGAGCGGTACCGCGAGCTGCCCCGAATCGTAAGCCGGGTTGAGTACCCCGGCAATGCCGTCGGAGAGAAGCGAGAACTCGCCGCCGCGGCAGCACGCCGCCGCGACCTCCGTGTCGAACGCCGTATTGTCGTAAAGCATACCGGACGGCTCCTTGCCGATCACACAGCTCTTGAGAAGCACTTTCAGATTGTGACAGTCGTAAGGCAAAATCAGAATTTTCGCCTGCTCGTCCGGCAGAGCCGAGAAGATGAACGACCGCAGTCCGGAAAGTTCCGCTCCGACAAGCTCAACGCAGGTTTTCGCCGACGGATCGCCGTACCCGAGCGCCGATATCTGCTTTACCGCGTCTTCCTCCGATGAAGCGTTGAGACGCGAAAGCGTTTCTTTGGTTATCAGCTTCGATTCGAGTGCGGCTATGCGCGCGACGTTATATGAATAATCAAACATAAATTACCTCAATCGAAGAGGATACGGCTGACCTCAGCCTCCGTACCGCGGCGCAGCTCCTCGAACAGCGCTTCAAAAGAAGCGTCGACGTCGGATACCGCGCTTTCCATGAAAACGCCGCCTTTGAATTTCGCCGGCTTATCCGATACGGTTATGCGCGAGGTCTTTCCGAATTTATCTGCAAGCTCTTTTTCGATCGATCTGACCGACGCTTCGTCAAAGTAGCGTCTGTCGACCTCCGTGAGCGTTAACGTTATCACGGAGTCGGGCGCGTATCTGAGTATCAGGGAGCGTATGAACGGTATGCGCTTATCCGTATCAAGCGATACGAGACGGTCGAACGCCTCGCCGTACGCGCGGTCCATGACCTCGCGCTTTGCACGCAGCGCCGCTTTACGCGCGTCGAGCTCGGAGAGCAGAGCGGACGTACGCTTTATCTGAGCGGCTTTTTCTTCAGCTGCTTTGCGTATATCCGCGCATTCCGCGTCGGCTTTGCCGAGTATTATGCGCTCCGATTCGCCGGCGCGTTTTAATATCTCGTCGGTGATGAGCTCCGCCTCGCCTTCGGCTGTGCGGATTATTTTGTCTATCAATGCCTGAGATGACATTACGTTACTGCCTTTCCTTTATCAGACCATAAGAACGATGATGATCGTCGCAACGAGAGCGAATATCGCGTAGGTCTCGACGACCGCGGTCATCTGTATGCCTTTTGTCTGCGAATCGGGCTGTTTCGACGTCATAAGTATCGCCGCCGCCGCAGTCTTGCCCTGATAAATACCGGAGAGAAGACCGACGAGCGCTATGGGAAGAGAAGCGAACAGATAGATCTTGCCCATTTCGGGGGTGAGATTCTGATATCCGCCGCCGATGATCCCGGCTTTGATAAGTATGATGATCGCGCTGATAAGTCCGTAGATACCCTGTGTAGCGGGGAGGAGCTGTAAAATGAACAGCTTGCTGAAAAGTTCCGGCTTTTCGCTCGTTACGCCCGCCGCGGCTTTACCGGCCGCCTGAACACCGTAAGAAGAACCTATACCTGCCAAAGTTGCCGCCAACGCGGCGCCGATTACGGCATATACTGCACCCATGATTTTTGATTCCTTTCAGATTTATAAATTATTTTGTTTTTTCTTTAATAATGCGCGTGTATTTATTGTTTCTCTCCAGCGGGGTAAATTTGACGCCGCCGCCGTCATAGAATTTTCCGAAGAATTCGATATACTGAAGTCTGCCGGTATGAACGTACGCGCTCAGAAGGCTCAACGCGATATTGATACCGTGACCGAGTATATAGATCGGTAAAGATACGACGATATTCAGTACCGGTACCGGTATCGCGCCCGATACCATACCCGCTATCGTGTTCATTACCATGCCTATCAGACCGGACGCGAGCGCAAGCGCGAATATTCGCAGATACGACAGAATGTCCGAAACGTAGCTCGTCACGCCGTAAAGCGAGGTCACGCCGCCGGTTATTTTGCCGAACACGCTCTTTTTCGCGTACCCTCCGAATATCACGAGCAGAAGCACGCCCGCGCCTGCGATGCAGTACGCCGCCGTTCTGGTCTGCGGCAGAAAGAGCAGTCCCGCGCCGGTGATTATGAGCATCCAGGATAACTGGTCCGCTATCGCCGCGATCACTTTGCCCGCGCGTATGTTTTTATACGCTTTTATCCCCATGCCCGTAAACATATGGAGCACGCCGACGATCATTGACAGCGCAAGCGCCGCAAGAATGTTGTCGAGAGGGTTGAACAGAACGGGGTTCCACGTCTGCCCGAAATACGAGCCGTACATAACTCCCCAGAATATCGCCGGCACGCTTGCGTACAGCATAACGTTGACCATTTTGCCCGAGGTGCCGGTCGGCTTTTTGAGTTTCTTGTAGATGAACATCAAAATCGCCGTGAGAGCGCCGTAGCCGACGTCCGCTATCATCATACCGAACAGAAAATAGTACCACGGACCCATGAACGGGTTGGGGTCTATATCGTCGCTGCCCGGCGGAGAAAACGCGTCGGTTATCGCGGAGCACTGATCGATCAGGTACGGGTCTTTGGTGACCGAGGGCGGCTGTTCGTCCTCGCCGGGATCTTCGAAGCTCAGACTGTAAAGCTCCGACGCGTCGGAGAGAGCCGCTTCGATCTTATCAGTCCTGTCGGATCTTACCCAGCCTGTCAGTATCACGGTCGATTCGGTCTTGTCCGCGGGGATTTCGTTCCGATCCGACTTCGCTTTTTCAACGTCGTAGAAAAGCTCCACGGATTCAGCGTTCTGAGATTCTTCTTCAAGCTCTTTGCCGACCGATTCTTTGATGAATTCGAGGCGTGATATCTTGTTTTTGATCTCCGCCTGTTTTTTCTTCGCGGTGCCGGTCTTGTACGGAAGCTGCAAAGGCTCGAACCCCGCGGCGTCAAGCGCCGATCTGACCGGTTCCGCGTCCTCTCTGAACACCGGCATATAGAAGTAACGCATACCGCCGGCGTCGTAAAACGCCTCGTATTTCAGCCCGTATTCCGCGGATACCGTGTCGAGCGGATTCTCGCCGTTCTTTTCGGAATAAGGTATGCGGCCGAGAAGCACGAGAGTGTACTTGGTATCCGAAAGCTCTTCCGCGTTTTCCGTCAGGGAAAGAAACGGTTCAAGTTCTTTCAGCTCGTCCGCGGAGCGTTTCAGTCCGTTATCGGCGGATTCGAGCTGTTCGTTCAGCTCTATCGCCTTTATGACCGTCTTTTTTACGTCCTCCCGCTCTTTTTTGAACTCTTCTTCGGAGTATTCGGGAGCCGGAGTCAGAAGCCCGCCTTTTTTGCGGTATTTGCCGTACGCCGAAAGCGCTGTCGCCGCCTCTTCGTCAAGAGCCGGAGCGGACACCGTTTTCACCGCCGAAGACGTTTCGGTAGCTATCGGCATGAATTCGCCGGTGCTCTGAAGAGCCTCGGTTATCTTTTCGATATCTTCCGGCAAAAACGCGACGACGGCTTTTTTCATCGTAACGATCATAAGCGGATCGCCCTTTCGAAGATCGAATCCGCGGCCGCGCCGATCTTTGCCTCGCCCTGCGCTCTTATCGCGGAGCATTCGGCGTCGGAATCCGATCTTGCGGCTTTGCGCGCTTCTTCCGCCTCGGCTCCGGCGCTGCTTATGAGAGCGTCGGCTTCTTCGCGCGCGGCCTTCTTGCGTGCCGCCGCTTCGGAGAGGGCTTCGGTCTCGATCGTTTCCGCGTCGGCTCTTGCCGCCGCTTTGGCGTCGTCTTTGATCTTCTGCGCCTTCTTTTCGGCTTCTTTGATTTCGTCAATGATAGCCATTTTCGAAATTCCTTTCAAAATAATAATATATATCATATTCTATACGATAACCCTTATGATTTCAACCGTAAAAAAATTAAAAATTATTAAGATGCCTTAATAACTCTTAATAATTCTTAATAATTTAATTTTTTGTAAATTCCGCGCGATCGCTGTAACTTTTCACCGTTTTTTTGCGTCTATATATATGAGGTATATTCCTCGTAACGTTTCTTTTTACATGGGATACCCCACCCCGGCTATTAGCACCGCAGTGAAATTCGTCGGCAACGCCGACGAGTGAAATCGCTTTCGCGGCGAAATCGCCTTTGGCGGTGAAATCGCCTTTGGCGGTGAAATCCGGTTCTTGCGAACCGGGTGAAATAGGAATTCTTTACGGGGGATCCCCCACCCCGGCGGCTGACG
>JAEEJH010000039.1 GCA_016281775.1 Clostridiales bacterium
CGCGGCGGGGCGGTGGGGGGACGCCCGCCGCGTGCGCTGCGCGCAAATTGTGAGCCGTGCTCTTTTGACGATCTCGCGCGGCGCCCCCTTTACCGCGCGCGATCATTCGGCACAGCCGAACGGCCCGACCCTTACGTTTCGCACGTGTTCCTTTTGCCCGGCACTCACTTATGCGCTTTCCAAACGGATCGGCGCCCCCCTGAAAGGATTGCGGGGGGGAAGGGGGTACGGGGGATATAGGGGGGTGGGGAATCCCCCGTGAAAAGAAATATTCCTACTCAGTTTTTTCTTCTTTTCTTTTTCTGATCATCCTCGACCGGGTCGGGCGTGAGCAGGTATTCTATCGTCTCGTCTTCTATTTCGGTCATGTGGTTCGTATAACGGACGTCTTCGTAAAGATCGAACAGCAGTTTTGCGCGGTCTGTTTTCGCAAGATCCGCTTTGAGGCGTCTCGCGGTATGCGAATATTTATACTTATAACCCGCCGCTATGCCGTCGTTTACGGCTTTGGCGAACATAAAGCGTATTTTCGCGCGGTTTTCTTCAAGCGATTTCCACCTTATCGCGCGTTTTACGGTTTTGGCGCCGCCGTATTCGCGTTTTTTGAATACGCCGTATTCCGATCTCTTTTCGTCTTTACCGCCGAAGTACGCCGAGCGCGGTCTCATGTGCAGTACGCGGCGCACCGCGTCGTCGATCTTGTAAAAGAACGCGGCGATCTTCTTTTTTATCGAATCGAGCAGAGCCGGATTTTCTTTGAAAAATTTATTATAGATCTTTATCAGCGTTCTTATAAGAAAGAAGAACGAGACGCCGAACACGGCGAAAAACGCCTGCGAAATATATCTGTGCTCGGAATAGTTTATCAGCGACACGGCGACGGTGCACCCGGCGCAGACCGCGAAAAAGACGCAGAAAAGCACGAAAAGCCGGTCTTTAAATATCTTTTTTATCTCTTCTTTCACACCGTTACCTCCCCGTGTTGAAAATAACGACGTTGTTGTTTCTGCGTTTGTACGCCTTGATCTGCGCGTCGTGCTCCTGCGTGATATACGGCGTCATTATATAGACCTCGGCGTCTTTGATGAGCGGAGCGTATTCTGCAAGCATCGCTGAAAACGACATGGCGCAGTCGAATCTCATGCCCGCCATTACGCGCAGCATCTCTTCGAGCACGCCGGGACCGGACGCCGGCAGAAAGCGGCTTATCTGTTCGCCCGTGATATTCTTGCAGTTCGCGGCGAAGCCGACCTTATAGCCGTCTGTCAGCGCTTTTCTGACGATCGACGCGGCGAAGGAGAGCGTGTCTTCCATTATCGCGTTATAGCGCGGCGTCGGTATCGTGTTTTCCGTCGGAGGCTGGAAATTCATATAGATCATGAATATGCGCCCCGAGCAGAATTCGCGTTCGTTGACCTTTATCACCCTGCCGCCGGTCTTTGCGGTCGCTTTGAAGTTTATGAGGTTGAACGGGTCGCCCGGCGCGATATCTCTTATGCCCGATACGTTGAACGGGTCGGTTATGAGCCTGCGTTTCGTCACAGTGTCGCCTATAAGCGTGTTCATCGGCGTTGAATACTCGTCGACGTTGCGGTATTTAGGGTAGACGTAGAGTTTTGCCGGCGCGTCGATATAAAACGGAGTTTTGCCCTGATATACGCATACGGTCGACAGATCGTAAACTCCGCGTTTTTTTACCGTCATTTTTCTCGATCTCGTTACGGTCGCGTGAGGCATGAGGTGAAAGCGGCTTATGAAATACTGCATATCGTCCTCATGCAGCCCCGTATATCCGTCGAGGCTGAGTTCGCCGTAGATATACGCCTCGACGTCGACGAAAAACATAGGCAGACTCGACGTGTTCGTTATCGTCTCGCGGAATATGACGCGCTCGCCTTCAAAAACGCCGGAAAGCGAAAACCCGCGGCTGTATTTAAGACGCTTTATCTGACTTCTGCGTACGGCCGTGTAAACCTTTATCAGCACGAATACGGCGACGACCGAAGCCGTGACTATCGATATCGCCAGCGCGTGATCGGTCAGAAACTTTATTACCGCGCCGCCGGCTTCGTAAAAGCTCTCCGCGGCGGAGAGATAAAGAATTTTCATTATTTGAGCCTGTAATTCTGCAGATTTTCGGTCGGGACGGGCATTTTATCGATTATATCTTTGATTATTTCTTCCGCCGCGTTCTTTTTCAGCGCCGCCGAGGCGGTGAGCAGAAGTCTGTGCGCGAGAGTCACGACGGCGGCTTCTTTAACGTCGTCGGGCAGAACGTAATCGCGCCTGTTCATGGCGGCAAGACATTTCGATACCGAAAGCAAAGCGAGAGCGCCTCTCGGACTTACGCCGAGCTCGACTCCGTCGGCGCCGTGCGTGGATTCGCAGATATTGACTATGTAAGAGTACAGATCGTCCGCGGCATATACTTCATCAAGCTCCGCCTGAGCGGCTTTTATTTCGTCCGCGTTCGTGACGGCTTCGAGCTTCGGCGCCTCTGATCTTTTATCGTATCTTTTGAGTATGCCGACGCTTTCGGTATGCGTCGGGAGGTTCATTTTAAGGTTCACGAGGAATCTGTCGAGCTGAGCCTCGGGCAGTTCGTAAACGCCCGCCGATTCGACGGGGTTCTGCGTGGCGATGACCATGAACGGCAGCTCGAGCGGATGCGTCTCGCCCTCCGTCGTGACCTGGTATTCGGCCATACATTCGAGCAGACCCGCCTGCGTTTTCGGCGTGGCGCGGTTTATCTCGTCGGCGAGAACGATGTTTGCGAAAACGGGACCCTCGATGAACTCGAATTCCGACGTTTTCATGTTGAAGTATTTTATGCCCGTTATGTCGGACGGCAGAAGGTCCGGCGTGAACTGTATGCGGCGGAAAGAAAGCCCGAGCGAGGCGGCGAGCGATTTCGTTATCAGCGTTTTGCCCGTGCCCGGCACGTCGCAGATCAGCGCGTGACCGCCACAAATAAGCGAAGCGAACAGAAATTTGAACGCCTGATCTTTGCCGACGACGGCTTTTGAAACGTTGTTTTTGACTTTTTCGTATAAAGAACTGATTTTTTCCATATTGACCTCTTAATTGTAAAATCCCTGAGACGTCAGCTTTCTGCCGTAATCTTCGAGAACTTTTTTCAGATTTTTACGGTCGGGCACGTATTTTTCGACGAGAGCCCAGAAGTCGTCGCCGTGATTGAAATACACGGTATGGGAAAGCTCGTGCACCGTGACGTAATCTATACAGCGTTCGGGCGCGGCGATAAGGAGCAGAGAAAAGCAGATGCTGTTTTTCCCCTTGCCGCCGCAGCTGCCCCAGCGCGTTTTCGCGCCGGTTATCTTCGGGTCTTTCGGGCACGGCAGGTTCATTCTGTCCGCCCAGAAGCGCAGTTTGTCAGCCATATACGGCTTGCCGATACGGCGGTAAAGCTCTTTTACGCCGGCGACCTGTTCCGCGGGCGTCAGCCCTTCGGGGATCTGAAACGATACGCTGTCGAAGCGAAAAGCGCCGCCGGAAACTACCGGATATTCGCGCCCGAAAAGATATACACTGTCGAGCGCTTCGGACCCCGTTTTGCGCGGTATGCGGTGCTTTTCGATCCAGTCCGATTTTTCGTTAACGAACGCGTCGACCTCGCGCCGGCTCATGCCGCGGGGAGCGTAGGCGACGAGACTGCCGTCGCGTTTTATCTCGATCCGCAGGTTTTTTATATCAGAATAGATCAGCGTATAGTTCATTCGCTTTTCTTCTTGTCTTTGATCTCCTGCAGTTCGGCGAGGAAGGTCTCGACGTCGCGGAATTCGCGGTAAACGGAGGCGAAACGCACGTAGGCTATATCGTCGATGTCTTTAAGGCGCTCCATTACCATCCTGCCGATCTCTACGGACGGGATCTCCTTTTTGCCGGAGGTCTTGACCGCCGTTTCGACGTCGCGGACGATGCCCTCTATCTGAGAAGAGGTGACGGGGCGTTTGTGACACGCCTTGAGTATGCCGCCGATAAGCTTTTCACGCGAGAAGACCTGGCGCGATTTGTCTTTTTTGACGACCATGATCGGCATCGTTTCTATGTATTCGTAGGTCGAGAATTTGTTGCCGCAGGCGGCGCAGACGCGGCGGCGGCGAATGCTTTCGTAATTGTCGCTCGGGCGCGAGTCGACGACGCGGGTATCTTTGCTTCCGCAGTTGGGACATTTCATAATTTATCTCCTTATACTATATATTGATGTGTCGCATATACATTATACACAAAATATATGTTGTGTCAATACGTAAGAGCACTTTTTTCATATATTTCAAAAAATATTACAGCCGTTGTATTGACATCGCGGTCAAATTGTTGTATAAATATTTTATAATATCGGAAATATGCGCAAAGCGGAAAAATGATGTATGACGCTTTGCGTCAAATGATGCGCCCTTCGGGCATGATGTTTGCTGCGCAAATGATGTTCGCCCCTTTCGGGGCGAGTGAATAAGGGTCGCTTACGCGACTTTCCGCGCGGCTTCGCCGCCCTTGGGGATCGCCCACCCTACTGATCCCCAAACCCCTTACTCCCTCCCAAGAGATCCATAATCTCTTGGGGCCGCGCGGCGCCCCCGGAAAAATTTCCGAATTGCGGGGGGAAGGGGGTACGGGGGATTATGGGGGGCGGGGGATCCCCCGGAACGAAAAATCAGCACGGACGTTGCACGGAGGTCGTAGGGGCGATTCACGAATCGCCTGCGGCGGAAAATTTACAGAAAAATAAACGTTTTACATAACCGTTCAGAACGGGAGTGGCGACCGCTCCCCTACGGTTGCGGTAAACGTTCTTTTGCAATACAACGCTGTTTAGCGGGTCGTCGGGGCGCCGACCCCTACGGTGCGTTAAACGATCATCCGATTAACCCCGATCGTCCTTGGGGGTTACCCACCCCTCCGGCGCGGCAAGCCGCGCCAACCCCCAAGCCCCTTACCCCTCCCTCGATCTACAATCGAGGGGCTGCGCGGCGGCGAGAAAAAGCCCCGTTGGATAACGGGGGGATGGCGGGGGGTTGGGGGCGGTTAAGGGGGGCGGGGAGTCCCCAAAGAGCGAATGGCCTGTACGAATATAATTTTGAGAATCGTAGGTCGGGGGCTTGCTCCTGCCGCTTGAATCGCTCAGTGCAAACGTTATCCGAAGGCAGTAGGGGCGATTCACGAATCGCCCGTTTGAACCGATATAGTCGTTTGTCAGCGGGTCGTCGAAGGCGCCGACCCCTACGGCTCATAAACCGTTCGTTTGGATAAACCGATCATTCTTGGGGGTTTCCGTGAACCCCCGTTGCGAACAAGTTCACAACGGGGAACCCCGGCCCCACCCCTCCGGCGCGATAAATCGCGCCAACCCCCAAACCCCCTGTTCCCCTCCCTCGATATATAATCGAGGGGGCCGCGGGGCGCCCCCGGTTGAAGGCCGGGGATATGGAGGGATGAGGGGGGTCAGGGGGGATGCAAGGGTGGCGGGGCGCAGCCCCCCGAAAAGCGAACGGCAGCACGGTCGATATTCGGGTGCGGCAAACGTTATTTTGTAAGACAACGCTGTTTGACGAGCCACCGGGGTGCCGGCCGCTGCGGCGCGTAAACCACACGTTCGGCTGACGCGGCGTAAACCGCTCATATAGATTTACGATCACCGAAAGGAGATTCAATGAAAGAACCGGACGGGATTATCCTGATAGACAAGCCGCAGGGCATAACGTCGCACGACGCGGTGTTCATCATGCGGCGCCTTTTGCGTACAAAAAAGACCGGGCACACGGGCACTCTTGACCCCGACGCGACCGGTCTGCTCGTCGTGCTCGCCGGCAGAGCGGCGAAGGCGGCGGAATATATAACTTCGGACGATAAAGTATATGAAGCGAGACTGACGCTCGGAGTCGCCACCGATACGCAGGATTCGGGCGGCAGGGCGGTATTTCAAAGCGACGATATACCGGATGAGGCGACCGTGCTGGATACCGTGCGGTCGTTTTGCGGAGAATACGGTCAGATACCGCCGATGTACTCGGCGATAAAACAGAACGGCAGAAAGCTCGTCGACCTCGCGCGGCGCGGCATCGAGACCGAGCGGCAGGCGCGGACGGTGCGTATATACGGCATAGACTGCGAAAAGCTGAGCAACCGCGAATATTTCATGCGCGTGAGCTGTTCGAAAGGCACGTATATAAGAACGCTCTGCGACGATATCGGCAGAGCCCTCGGCTGCGGCGGCTGCATGAGCGGACTGCGCCGCATAAGAAGCGGCGGTTACGACGTAAAAGACGCCGTGACGCTTGAGATGTGCAAAGAGATGACGTACGAAGAGCTGACCTCGCGCGTAATCGATACCGAAACGCTGTTTTCCGATCTGCCGGTCGTACGGCCGGAGGGCTTTTTCCTGCATCTGTGCAAGAGCGGAGCGGAACTGTATCAGAAAAAAATAAAGACCTGCTTTGCCGTCGGGCAAAGGGTCAGACTTTACGACGAAGAAGGCTTTTTCGCGCTCGGTGAAGTACGGCAGTTCGAAGAGGGCGAGGCGATAAAGCCGGTAAAGGTGTTCAGACTGTGAAACTTATAAAAGATCTTTTCAGAACTCAAAGCGAATACGCGGCGCTCCTTACGGCGAGGAACGACGCTTTCAGAATAAAAAAGCCGATACTCGCCTCGGGCCTGTCGGACGGGGCGAAATACGCGTTTTTCGCGTGCCTTATCGAAGATTCGGATCCGCCCGCGCTCGTTATCGTTCCGGACGAAAAAGAGGCGGCGAAGCTGAACGCGGCGCTCGCCGGCTACGGCGTCGTATCCGCGGTATACAACTACCGCGATCTTTCGCTCCACAACGTGCCTTCCTCGCATGAATACGAGCAGGAGAGGATAGGCGTTCTCGCGTCTTTGATCGAAGGCTCGCTCGGCTGCGTCATAGCAACGCCCGACGCGGCGATGCAGCGCACCGTGCCGAAAGCGCGGCTCACGGCGGCGCGCAGAAGTCTTTCGGTCGGCGACACGGTCGATCTCAACACGCTCGCCGGATACCTCGTCGGGTCCGGCTACAAGCGCGTGACCGCGGTCGACGGCGTCGGACAGTTCGCCGTACGCGGCGGCATTTTCGACGTGTTTTCGCCTCACAGTCCCGATCCGGTCAGGATGGAACTTTTCGGCGACGAGATAGACAGCATGGGATACTTTGACATAATGAGCCAGAGAAGGACCGAGAACCTCACGTCGTTTTCGGTCTATCCCGCCAGAGAGGTCATACCCGACGCCGCCGAGGCTGAAGATATAGCAAAGATAATAAGAGCGCAGATAAAGCGCGCGAAAAAGCCCGCCGCGGTCAAACTGCTCGAAGGCGAGCTCGAAGCGCTTGCCGACCCCGATCTGCCCGATTTCGCCGACAAGTATATATCCGCGGTATATCCGTCAGGCGAAACGCTTTTCGACTACTTCGGCAAAGGCGGCCTCGTTATCTGCGACGATCCGTCGGGCATACGCGCGAGAGCCGACGGCGCGGCGAGGGGCGAGCTGCTCGCGGTATCTCTGATGATCGAATCCGAGGAGATATCGGGCGAGTACGCGAAATACGCCATGACCTACGGCGAGTTCGAGGCGGAGATATCGGGACCGCACGCCGTATTCACCGACAATTTCGCCGTGTCAGACAGAAATTACAGCGACGTTTTCACGTTCAGAAGCAAATCGCCGCTTTCTTATAACGACAGTTTCGCGCTATTGCGTGAAGATACAGAAAACTATATAAAAAACAGATACGCCGTGCTGCTTCTCTGCGAAAACGCGGTGGTGGCGAAAGGCGTATCGGAGATGTTATACGAAGAAGGCACGGTCGCGCCCTGCGTCTCCGCCGACGCGGATACAGGCGTCAAAGGCCTTTTCGGCAGGGTGAATATCGTTTACCCGTGCGACGCGCCGGGCTTCATCTCCGATTCGGGCAGGACCGCCGTCATATCGCTCTATAAGGATCACGCGCTGTATTCCAAATCGGCGGCGGGCGCGAAAAAAACTTACGCGAAAAAACGCTCCGCAAAAGAGCGCATACTCTCTTACACCGACCTGCAGGTCGGCGATTACGTGGTGCACGACGCGCACGGCATAGGCGTGTTCACGGGGCTGAAAACTCTCGTGGGCTACGACGGCTGTGAACGCGAGTTTTTACAGATAAGATACGCCGAAAACGGCGTTTTGTACGTCCCCTGCGACAGACTCGACACGCTCTCGAAATATATCGGCGCCGGCGCGGCGGACGGTACGGTGAGAGTCAACCGTCTCGGCTCGGCGGACTGGGAAAGATCAAAGGCGAGAGTCAAGGCGGCGGCGCGCGAGATGGCGAAAGAGCTCATCGAACTGTACGCCAAACGTATGCGCCGGCCGGGCATCGCTTTTCCCGAAGACGACGATCTTCAGGCGCAGTTCGAGTCGCTTTTCGAGTACGACGAGACCGAAGGTCAGCTCACGGCGGCCGAGGAGATAAAGCGCGATATGATGTCGCCTCACCCGATGGACAGACTGCTCTGCGGCGACGTCGGCTTCGGCAAGACCGAGGTCGCTCTGCGCGCCGTATTCAAAGCCGCGGAATGCGGTTACCAGGCGGCGATCCTCGTGCCGACGACGATCCTCGCGCTGCAGCACTATCAGACGATAATGACGAGAATGAGAGGCTTCCCGCTTGAGATAGACATGCTCTCGCGGTTCAGAACGCCGACACAGCAGAAAGAAACGCTGCGCAAACTCAAACGCGGCGATATAGATATCATCGTCGGCACGCACAGACTGCTGTCTTCCGACGTGGAATTCAAAAAACTCGGTCTTATCGTCGTCGACGAGGAACAGCGTTTCGGCGTGGCGCATAAAGAAAAACTGAAAATGATGCAGAACGACGCCGACGTGCTCACTCTCACCGCCACGCCTATACCGCGCACTCTTCACATGGCGATTTCCGGCATACGCGATATGAGCGTGCTCGAAGAGGCGCCCGGCGACAGACTGCCGCCGCAGACTTACGTCATGGAATACGACGAGCTGATAATCGCCGACGCGATCAAAAAGGAGCTTCGCCGCGGCGGGCAGGTCTTTTACCTGTTCAACAGCGTGGAAGATATAGAGCTCTGCGCCGCGAGAGTCAAGAGGATGTGCCCCGACGCGAACGTCAGGGTCGCCCACGGCAAAATGGATAAGGAAGAGTTGTCGGATATCTGGCGCGACGTCGTAGGCGGCGAGATAGACGTGCTCGTCTGCACGACGATCATCGAGACCGGCGTCGACGTGCCGAACGCCAACACGCTGATAATAGAGAACGCTGAAAAGTTAGGTCTGTCGCAGCTCCACCAGATCAGAGGCAGAATAGGCAGAAGCAGCCGCCGTTCGTACGCCTATTTCACCTACCGACCCGGTAAACTGCTGACCGAGATCGCCGAAAAGCGCCTTGAGGCTATAAGGGAATACACCGAATTCGGTTCCGGCTTCAAGATAGCTCTGCGCGACCTCGAGATCAGAGGCGCCGGCAATATACTAGGCGAAGAACAGCACGGATATATGGAAGCGGTAGGTTATGACATGTATATAAAACTGCTCAACGAAGCGGTGCTTTCCGAGCAGGGCAAAGCCGAAGAAGAGGTGCGCGAGTGCAAAATGAACCTCGGCGTATCGGCGGTCATAAGAAAGAAATACATCGAGAACGACCAGCTCAGAATAGAAATGTATAAAAAGATATCGCATATCGCTTCTCAGGAGGATCTCGACGACGTCGCAGACGAGCTGATCGACCGCTTCGGCGAGATCCCGCGGGAGACCGCAGATCTGCTCTATATATCGCTTTTGCGCAGTTACGGCGAGAGGCTCTCGGTGTCGTGTATAGAGCGTAAAGAGAACAGGATAATCTTCCGTCTGTATAAGTTCGACGCCGAAAAATGGGTGAAGATCACGTCCGGTACGAACGGCAGACTTATGATATACCCGGGCAGAGAACCGCTGATCTCTTTTACGATAAGGTCGAAAGAAGAACCGGTGCGCAAACTCTGCGAGCTGATCGCCGCCGGAATGGAGGAGCAGTAGAACTCACACGGCGCAGCCGTAGATCACTGCGACCCTGTCGCTTGCGGGGAAGCCCCACCCACCCCAGGCGGCTGACGCCGCAGTGAAATCGCCTTCGGCGGTTAAATACGCTTCGCGTGTGAAATTTGCCTCCGCGAACCCCCGAAAATTCGCAAGCTCATTTTCGGGGAACCCCGGCGCAAGTGAAATTCGGTTCTTGCGAACCGAGTGAAATAGGAATATTCTTTTTGCGAGGGAACCCCCACCCACCCCCTGAATCCCCCGCACTCCCCCTCCTCCCCGTATTCTCATACGGGGGCGCAGATCCGTTTGGAAAGCGCATAAGTAAGTGCCGAGTAAAAGGAATACGTATGAAACGTAAGGGTCGGATCATTCGGCTGTGCCGAATGGTCGCGCGCGGTAAAGGGGGGCGCCGCGCGCGAGATCGCCGGAAGAAAGCGGCTTGAAATATCGTTTGGATGACGCGATTATGTTTATACGGAAGCCGATAACCATATTCACTCTTCACTCTTACCTCTTACTTTGCGTCAGCCCGCCGCGCCCCGCCGTTATTTATTCTTCACACCGGTTCTGCGGCCGAAAACAAAAAGCCGTATATATTGACATATACGTTTATTTCTGATATAATAAAGAAAAGCCCAAATAAAAGGAGAAACAACGATGAAGAAAGCATTAAAGGTCATCGCCCTGTTGACGGCGTTCGCCGCTTTGTTCGCGATAGCGACGGCGGCGATACCTGCGCTGAAAGGGGAAAGCTCGCGCAAGGCGAAAGAGCTTTACGACGGCGTGACTCTTACGAGAGTGTCCACGCCGGCCGATTCGGTCTACAACAACCAGACGTTCAACATAGTCGAGTTCGATCTCAAACAGCGCGATCTGTATCTCGATACGTTCTACTATAACGACAGCGCGACGAAGCTCTCCCGCGTTATCGACGATATCCCGCAGTTCCATTCAAAGAACCCGGGGAAGACGGCGATAGCCGCCGTGAACGGCGATATGTGGATGGTCTCGTATTCTCAGGCGAGGATAGAGGGTAAGCCGCATACCAACGCCGCGATGGGCGGTTATACCGACGACGTCGTCAAAAAAGAAATGACCGTTTCGCGTTCGTATAACGTCGTAAACGGTGAGATCTACACCTCCGGTACGATCCCGCAGGAGACGCCTTACGCCGGTCCGTCATGGTCGTTCGGCATCACGGACGATTTCGTGCCGTATCTCGGCAGACCGACCGTGGACGTCAAAGCGACCGACAACACCAACGGCAAAACCGTAAAGATCGACGGCATCAACCGTCTGCCGGCGAACAACGCGATAATAATGTATACGGACAGACTAATGGGCTCGCTGACCGGCTTCGCGCTCGATTCGTCGTACGAGCTTCTTATCGAATTCGACGAGGACTATACGCCTAAGCACGGCATGAACGTGACGGGCAGAGTCGTCGCCAAATACGGTCCCGAGGATTCCGAAAACCCGGGCAGGATCAACGAAAAGCAGATGGTGCTCACCTCGCGCGGCAATACCGTTGATAAACTGAAACAGTTTTCAGTGGGCGACGAGATCAACATAACGGTCTCCGTAGGCGACCTTGAAGGCAACGGCGAGGCGTGGCAGAGAGTACAGTCCGCGATAGGCGGCAACATCGTCATAACGAACAAAGGCGTCAACACCGGCAACGGAGTCGAAGGCGGTTACCCGACGACCATGGTCGGCTTCACGAACGAAGGCAAGGTGCTGCTCATAGCCATGAACGGCAGAAACCAGGGCGGCGTCGGCGCGAACGGCGCGAGACTCAGCCAGCTCGCGAAGGATCTCGATCTGAACAGCTCGTTCATACTCGACGGCGGCGGCTCGATGACGATGGTCGTCAAGGACGGCGCGACTTATTCCCACGTCAGCCACGCGGTAGACAGCAACGGCACGTCGTACCGCACCGTGAACAACGCGTTCATACTCTCATACGGACCCGAAAGACGCGAGCAGGGCGAATTCAAGATCAACGCCCCGATAAAGATTACCGATCCGACGAACCTTGTTTTCCCGACGGAACAGCACGTCACTACCGTGGTAGGTCAGACGAACCAGGCGACAGCAGCGTGGGAAGACGAATGTCTGAAGCTCACGGCTTACGATATAGCGACGCCGGCGGGTATGGCGGACCCGTACGTTTCGATCAGCTATACCGGTATCGAGAACACCGCGAGCGCAAATACCTATAAATACATATCATACGTATATAAGATACCCGCTTCGAACTCGCAGGCGCAGTATAACAGCGAAGTCTTCTGCCAGTGTGAAGGCAGAGGCGCCGAAGGCGGTCAGAGCGTGACCGGTTCGGTCAAACGTACTGACAAATTCGAGGTCGTGACGTTCAATCCGTCGAGACTTTCAAAGTGGAAAAATACGATAACGAGCCTTCGCGTCGACTTCTTCTTCGGCAATATGCAGAACGGCGACTGCATTTACATACACAATATAATCCTCTCGAAGACCGCCGAAGAAGCCAAAGCGACGGCGACGGCGATAGCGAGAGAACTGAACGGCGAACCGCCGGAGACTGAACCGCCCGTAACGGAACCCCCGGTGACCGATCCGCCCGTGACCAAAGCGCCCGATACGGAGCCGCCGAAGACAGAACCCGTGACCGAAGCGCCCACGGAGCCCGTGACCGACGCTCCCACGGAAGCGCCGACCGAAGCGCCCACGGAAGCTCCCACCGAAGCTCCCACAGAAGCGCCTACCGAGGCGCCGATGGAGGCCCCGACGGACGCTCCTACCGCGGAACCCACCGAAGCGCCGACCGATCAGCCGACCGAGCCGCCGACGGAAGCTCCGACGGAAGTCCCGACCGAAGCCCAGACCGCCGGACGGACGGAAGAAAAAACCGAAAAAGCCCCCGTTACCGATAAAGCCGAAGAACCCGAAGGCGGTATCAATCCCGTGATCGCGATAATCGTAGGCGTCGCGGCGGCGGCCGTATCGGCTACTGTCGCAATACTGATCATCAAAAAGAAAAATGCGCGATGAAGCGTAAATACGCAATAACGGCTCTGCTTCTCGTTTTATGCGCGCTCATGTGCGCCTGCTCGCAGACGGCGTTCGTTCAGACGGAGCCTGTCACCGCGGCGAAGACGGAAGCGCAGACGGAACCGGTCACCGAAAAGGCGACCGAGCCTCCGGTCGAACCGCCGACGGAAGCGGTCACGGCCGAAGCCGTCACTGAAGAGCCGCCCGAAGAGGAGAACAAGGCTTTGAATTATACCGACATGAAGGCGATGTGGCTCTCACAGTTCGATCTCAACGGCGTATATACCGGCGCAAGAGGTCAGAGAGCCGAGGACGATTTCAGAGAAAAATTGTCCGTTGTGCTTGACAACGTAATAAAAAATCATTATAATACGATTATAGTACAGTGCAGGCCGTACGCCGACAGTATGTATCCGTCGGATATCTGCCCGCCCTGTTACCTCGTCACGGGCAAGTACAGCAAGGAATTCACTTATGATCCTTTTGCGATAATCGTTGAAGAGGCTCA